>JADLEX010000008.1 GCA_020845895.1 Deltaproteobacteria bacterium
CTTTCACTTCGCCGGCGCGCTTCCCGGTGTCGAGGATCGCGGCAAGAAGCGTTTCCATTCGCTCCGGCCCGATGCGCTTTCGCCACTTCACCAGCGACGTCGGATGCAGCGGCAGCTCGTGCTGGAAGTACTCGAACCCGCAGAAGGCTTGCCAGTACGCGTTCTCGACCCACTTAGCGCACATCGATTCGTCGGACTCGTTGAAGGTGTGCTTGAGGAAATGCAGCCCGACCATCAGGCGCGTCGACAGACCGGGGCGACCGTGCGCCGTGTCGTACAGCGGGCCGAACTCCCGGTCGAAAATCGACCAGTCGATCGCCTTGCCGAGCAGAATCAGCTCGTGCCGCTGGTTCAGAATCTGGTTGAAATGACTGCGGTAGAGGTCGAAATCCGAGAGCGGCGGGGTTTCCTTAGGCGCCAGCTGTCACCGGTTTTGGGGGTTGTTATGCCCGATTCCCGGTGAAAAGAACTAGCACAAAATCGACCATTTATCCAGCGTTTTCAATCAGTTAAGGCGATTTTCAGGGGCGACTGGTAGGTCTTCCCATCCTGCACACTACGTTTGGCTCGTACGAATATGGCCCGAGAATCAATAAGAACCATGCCTTTGTCAACGGATAATCCACCATCAATTACATTTCTTTACCACTACATTTTCGTCAATACTCCAAAAACCGGCGGGGAACCCTTTGATGTCATTCGATTCGCAAAATCAAAGCCGCCGACAAGTGTCGAAAAAGAGTCAGATCGGCGAAGAACCAGTTTTTTTCACTCGACCGTAGGCGTATGTAAGTAAAATGCTCTAGCGATTTTGCGCTCGTGCGTTTCGCGGAAGTCGTGCGAAAACGATTTTTGTCACCCCTGCTGCCGTGCACTTCGTTACTCACAAAACGCTCCGCCACGTTCAACCTCGTCAGGAACGCTGTCACGGGCCGGTGTCGATCGTTCTGTCGCCTCTTCGTCTTGGTCGTCGTGGTGGTCGACGCCGGAGCGTAGTACACGCTGAAAGCCACGTCCTCTAACCGGTTGCCGATGTGACCCGCGCCATCGTATCCAATGATGTCCACGCGGCCATCGTACCAGTCTTCGCCCACGCCGAACATCCATTCCTCGAGAATCAGCGGAACACGCACCGGTCCGAACGGGAATCACAGTCCGTGAGAAGGTCGCCGGGGGCGACGAGTTCATCCCGGTCCATGGTTGTGCGAAACAGGAAGAACGGCACGTCGACGTGCTTGACGTACGCACCGAGCAGATCGCTCTCCGGATCGCAGACGTAGAACTCGAGCCGGCTACAGACTTCGACCTCGCAAACTGGCGTCCAGTCGATTTCGACGGGGTTGAATGACCCGTTCGACACCGTGGGCGGCGTTCCGGCGATCGTGGTCGTGGTCGTGGTCGTGGTCGTTGATGTTGTGGGAGCCGCCGCGGTCGTCGCGAGACGAACATCGCGAATGGCGAGAATCCTCTCAACGCAGAGCCCTCCCACATTCACCGGCGGTATCGACACATCATTTGCGGATACGCCTGTCCGGGCACCGCGTCAACGACAATCTCACGGCGGTTGAAAGCGATCGCATTTCGACATCCGGATCGTGGTCGATCGGGGTGTTCCGCGTCACCATGGGCGCGGTTCGTCGCCAGGAATTGATCCCGCCTATCCGGCAAACGCAAGCGTCTGGGCTTCGCACGCGAGCCGTCGACCGAAAATGCGTGCCCCGAAGGCCCGCGAATGTTTACCGGGGCTCCGAACGCACCTTGGGGTGCGAACGGAAAAAGTCCCAAAGCATCTGGCTCGCGGCGAATGATTCCGTCTTGTCCCCGTCTTCCGGACAGTCGTTGTAGTAGATCGATTCGCCGTTTCCCGGCCACTGGTGGCCGCCGCCCGCCACCGTGCACAGGCCGAGGTCCACGCCCGGCGGGCAATCGGCGCGCAACGTGCACTCGGTGTCGCTTGTGCTCTGCCACGGCTCGGAAGACCCCGTGCAGCCCAAACGCTCGGCCCAGGCGGATTGCGTGTTCGGCACCGACGGAAAATCGATCTGAAAGATTCCGCAGCCGAGCCCGCCGTTGTACGGTACGATCAGGTCCTCGGAGCCGTGAATTTGCAGGACGGAGACCGGCGAAGTCGGCGTACAGTCGAGCTCGGTGTCCGTTCCCGCCACCAGCCCCACCGAGGCGAATTCGTCCGACATCTCGCACGCCAGACGCAGCGTGAAGATGCCGCCGTTCGACATGCCCGCCGCGTGTACCCGGTCATGATCGACGCACAGTTGGTCGTCGATCAGGTCCATCAGATTCCGAACAAACGTCACGTCGTCGAGATCCACCTCCATCGCCGTCCCGCAGCACACCCCCGCGTTCCACGTGTGAATCCGGCCCTTCCCCTCGGGCCAGACCACGACAAAGCCTTCGCGCTCGGCGACGTCGTTCATGAAGCTCAGCTTGTTCTGAATCTTGACGGGGTCCGACACGACGCCGTGAAACATCATGACCATGGGCGTTGGCGTGCCCGGCCGGTACGAGGTCGGGACGTAAACTCGAAAACCGCGCCGGCCGCCGGCTTCTTCGCCCGCGAGCATCGAGCCGCGAATCGACGCGCCGGGTCTGTACGGCGATTCGGCATGCCGGCAGCCCAACGCCTCGCGATACGCGGGAGCCGAGGAGTCGGGTTCGATGGAAATCTCGCTCACGTCGGCATCGTCGTGTGCGTCGTCTCTTTCCCGCGCGCACGATACCAGCGTCCCCGCGACCAGCACGATCACGACGGCGATGCCGACAAATGAATTTCCGCTGAAGCGACGAACGTTCATCATGATGCGGTCACAAGTCTATCACATTCCGCGGGCGGGTGTTCGTTATTGCTCGATGGACGCGGCGGTCTCGTCGTGGCCCTTGTCCCGCGCGAGTTGCGCCGCGCCTTTCCCGTCGGACGTGGCGATGTCGCGCGCCGCGCCGGCCTCGACCAGTACGCGCGCGTTCTCGGCTCGTCCTGCCGCGGCCGCGTAATGCAGCGCCGTCCAGCCCGACGCGTTTTGCGCATTCAGATCCGCGCCCTTGCCCGCCAGCAGCTTCAGCATTTCCACGTCCGCGCCGAATGCCGTCATCATGAGCGGCGTGCGTCCGTTCCAGTCGCGCTCGTTGACGTCCGCTCCGGACGCGAGGTGGCGCAAAACGGCATCGCGTTCGCCCGCCGCGCACGCGGCGTGGAGATCCTCCGCCCGGCGTCGGCGATCGGCGGCGGCCTTTTCGGCGGCGACCTGCGCCTCGCGGGAGCGGGCTTCTTCCCGCTCTTCCCGGCGAAGCCGTTCGTTTTCCAGGCGGCGCGCCTCGCGTTCCTTTTCCATCTTCGGCGCGCAGTCCGGGCACACCCACATCATGCCGAATGCGACGAGCGGCACGCGCACGCGCGCCCCGCAGTTGTGGCACTTGTTCCCGAGGATCGCGTCGAACAGCCCCATGCCTTCTCCCGGCGAGTTAAAATCGCGTCAGTTCGCGGAACAGTTCAAAACGCTCCTCGATGTCGGCGCGTGTCAGGCGCACGAGGGGGCCCACGGAGAAGTCCTCGCAGGCGAAGCTCGCGACGGTGGAGCCGTACACCGCCGCCGTTCGCATCGCGTCCATCGTCGCCTCGCCGCGCGACGCGAGATAGCCGAGGAATGCCCCGCCGAAGCTGTCGCCCGCGCCCGTGGGATCGACGACGGTTTCGAGCGGGTAGGCGGGAACGGCGAACATGCCCGCCTCGTGGAACACGATGACGCCGTATTCTCCGCGCTTGATGCACACGGAGCGCGGGCCCATCTCGCGGATGCGCCGCGCGGCCGTCATCACGTTCGACGCACCCGACAGCAGTTTCGCTTCGCCGTCGTTGACGAGCAGCACATCCACCCGCGCCAGCGTGCGCCGCAGCCCGGGCAGGGCGCTCGTGATCCAGTAGTTCATCGTGTCCATGGCGACGATTCGCGGCGAGATCATCTGGTCGAGCACGGCCCCTTGTAGCTTCGGGTCGATGTTGGCGAGGAATACGAAGGGCGATCCGCGGTGCGCCTCGGACAGTTTCGGCGCAAAATCGGCGAAGACGCCGAGTCGCGTGTCGAGGGTATGCGCCGTGTTCATATCGTCGTGGTATTCGCCGGTCCAATGAAAGGTCGGCCCCGGCGCGCGCGAGAGTCCCGACAGGTCGATGCCTTTTCCGGCGAGCAGTGCCTCGTCGGCGGAATCGAAGTCGTCGCCGACAACCGCCACCACGCGCACGGGGGTGAAGAACGACGCGGCGAGCGAAAAGTAACTCGCCGATCCGCCCAGCACGCGTTCACGCCGTCCATACGGCGTGGCGAGCGTGTCGTACGCCACCGATCCCACGACCACGATACTCATTGCGTCTCCCTCATCGCCGATGAAGATCACGTAGCCATATGCGCCGCGCGCCTTCCGCGCTCACGTGCGTGAGGCATTTTGTTCGAATCGGCCGAACGGTCAACGTGGGAGCGATCACGCGGCGGTCAGGGCCTTCGCGCGAGGGGAAGGCGGATCGTGAACGTGGCGCCGCGACCGGTTTCGCCGCGCGCGTCGATCGTGCCGCCGTGGTCCTCCACGATCTGGCGCGAGATCGACAGACCGAGCCCCGTCCCCTGTCCCGGCGCCTTGGTCGTGAAAAACGGGGCGAACAGCCGGGCCGCGGCCTCGGGTGCGAAACCCACCCCCGAATCGGCTACCTCAACCTCGGCGCGCGGATCGGGGCCGTCGGTTCGGCGCGTCGTGACGCGCAACCGCCGGTGCTCGACGCCGTCCAGCGCCTGACGCGCGTTGCTGAGCAGATTGATGAAGACCTGCTCCAGCCGGATGCGATCGCCGATCACGGGCGGCATCGCGGCGTCGGGTTCGAAGGTCACGTCCGTCTCCTGCACACGAAACTGCGGCATCAGAAAGTCCAGTGCGTCGCGCGCGACCGCATTCAGATCGACGGGTTCGTGCGTCATCTCGGTTCTGCGCGCCAGCTCGCGCATCTGGCGGATGATCTTCGACGCGCGATCGACCTGTTCCGAAACGAGACGCAGGTTTTCGCGCACGTCGCCGGGCCCGCCGGCGTCGTGATCGAGCATGTAGATCGCATTCTTCGCGAAGTTGCGGATGCTCGTGAGCGGCTGGTTGATCTCGTGCGCCACCGACGCCGCCATCTCGCCCAGTTCCGCGAGGCGCGTCGAGTGGACGAGCTGATCCTCCTGTCGGCGCGCGGCTTCCTGCGTCTCGCGCTGGCGGCGCTCGGCGCTCACGCGGGCGGTGACGTCGTACACGTGCACCAGCACCGCGCGGCGGCGCTCGAAGTCGATCGCGCTGCTGTGAATTTCCACGAAGACCGTTTCACCGCCCGCGTCGCGCAAACGGCACTCGAACGGCAACGTGGACAACTCGCCCGCATCGCGCAGCGCGCGCACGCGCTCCTCGACGCGGGCTCGATCGTCCGGATGCACGAAGTCGAACACGATGCGCCCGACCGCGCCGCCGGGCGCAAGCCCCAGCAGGCGCTCGAAGCGCGCGTTGGCGTAAAGTGCGCGGCCCTCGCGGAACATCACGAGGCCCACGGGCGACGATTCGAAGAGCGCCTGGAGATTGTCGCGCAGGATCTCGAGGCTCGCGAGCGTGCGCCGGGAACGGTCGGCCCACGCGCCGACATACCCGGCGAGCAACGCCCAGGCCGCGCCGCGGGTGAGGTGCGCCGCGAACCCGATCGGCGTCGCCTCTCCCTCGATCGCGAAATGAACGACGGCGAGCGCCGCCGCGACCGGCCACGCGCGCCGGCCCCACCACAACCCCATGAGCGCGGCGACGAGCGGCGCCAACGGCGCGAACGCACCCCACGGCGACCCACGAGCGACGAGAGCGAGCGCGATGTCGACGACGCCGAGCGCGACCGCGGCGAGCAGGTGCCGCTCGCGGCGAACCGCGCGCGGGGCAACCGCGTCGGGAGGATGGGGAAAGTTCGTCATCGCCGAGTCCGAAACACGCGCCTTGACCAGCCGCGCCGGGCGAGAATCTAGCACGAATCGCGCGCTCGCGGGCGGAAATGACGAAGGCGCGCGCGGCCGCGCTCGGCAGTGGCGCACGCAACTTGACAATGCCCGTCAAAACGACAAATGATCCCGCGTCGCGGACGGGGGAATCGGCGGTTCAGGTGTATTCGCGCGAGCCGCGAAACCCACGCGCGCGACCGACTCGTCACGCACGGGGAGGAGTGCCCGAGGGGTTGATGGGGGCGGTCTTGAAAACCGCTTGGTGTGAAAGCCACGGGGGTTCGAATCCCTCCTCCTCCGAAATCGCCGCGCGAAGCCGGGCACACGACGGCGAACGCGAAGACGATCGGAAACGCGAAACGACGTGGAGAGATGACCGAGAGGCCGAAGGTGCTCGCCTGCTAAGCGAGTGTAGGGTCAAAAACCTTACCGAGGGTTCGAATCCCTCTCTCTCCGAACGAATCCCGCGGCCCGCCGTTTCGCGCCGCGGGTTTTGTTTTGGCGGAACGACATGAACGCGCCGCGCAAATTCCGCTACCTCTTCGGCCCGATCCCGTCGCGGCGGCTCGGCTACAGCCTCGGCGTCGACCTGTTCGAGACGAAGGTCTGCACGCACAACTGCCCCTATTGCGAATGCGGCCCGACGCGACAACTCACCAAGGAGCGCGGCGAGTTCGTGCCGTTCGGCGACGTCGCCGCCGAACTGCGCGCGTTTCTGCCGCACGCCGGGCTCGACTTCGTGACGTTTTCGGGCAACGGCGAGCCCACGCTGTATTCGCGCCTCGGCGATCTCGTGCGCCTGATCCGTTCTCTGTGCGACACACCCATCGCGATCATCACCAACTCCGCGCTCGTCATGCGCGCCGACGTTCGCGCCGAACTCGCCCTCGCCGACGTGGTGATGCCAAGCCTCGACGCGGTTTCGCAGGACGCCATGGACCGGATCAACATGGCCGACCCGTCGATCACGGCGGAGGATATGATCGAAGGGCTCGTCGAGTTCCGGCGCGAATTTTCCGGCCGCATCGATCTCGAGATCTTTTTCTGCAAGGGGCTGAACGACGACCCGCGCGAGGTCGACCTTCTGGCGGATGCCGCGCGGCGCATCGGCGCGGACCGCGTGCAACTCAACACGGTCGATCGTCCGCCCGCGATGAAGCTCGCGCAGCCGCTTTCGCGCGCCGAGATGGAATCGATCGCCGCGCGTTTCGCCGGGCTCCCCGTCGAGGTGATCGGCCGCTTCGCGCACGACGACGCGCCGGTCGCGACGGATGATCCGCGCGCGCAGGTGCTGGCGATGATCGAGCGACGCGCCGTGGACGAGGCCGATCTGATCCGCACGCTCGGCCTCGCCGAGCCCGATGCCCGCGCCGTGCTCGACGCACTGGTCGCCGAGGGGCGCATCCGTCGCGTGGAGTTCGATGGCCGACCGCACTACCGCCGCGAAACGGCGTCGGCTCGCGCGAGATAGCGCCCGCGCCTGACGCCCGTTCCCTTTGCGTTTTGGCGGCGCGTCTGTTAAACGGGGGCCGTTCGCGCGTCCCCGAGGGCGCGCGGTCGCGTCTGGGGACCCGATGACCTCGTTTTTCGATTTTACGCCGCGCCTCGCGTCGCGATGGATCGCCCTCGCGGCGGTCGCGGCGGCGCTTGCGTTTGCGACGCTCGCCCACGCTGAGAACTGGGTCGGCTACTACGAGATCCGGCAGGACGGGCGCCTGATCGGCGCGGAGCGCGTGGACTTCGACGACGCGGCCGACGGATCGTACACCGTGCGCACCAACGGCACGCTCAAGCAGGGCGAGGGTAAGGACGAGACGACCTTCAGCAACCTCTCGGAGCTGCGCGCCCGCGCCGGTGGCGAGTTTCAGGACTACCAGCGCGAGGTGACCGTCAACAAGCTGCCGCGCAAGCTGGCGATGCAGTACGACGGTACCCGCTTCATCGCGCAGGTCGCCGTGGGCAAGGGCGCGCAGGAGTACAAAATCTCGGCGCCGTCCACGTCGATCGTCACGGATCTGGGGATTTACGGCCACCTGCAACTGCTGGTGCGTTCGGCGGTGCGCGACGCGCGCCTCGGCCGCGAGATCCCCATCCTCAACCCGGGCGAGCTGACGAAAAGCACGGCGGTCGTGGATGATCGCGGCCCCGACTCGGTGAAGACCGCGAAGGGCTTTTTCGCGTCGCGCAGGTTTTTCGTGGACATGGGCACGGTGGGCGCGAACGTGTGGACCGACACGCCGGGCCGCATGATCCGCGCCGAGATTCCGGCGATCGGCGTCACCGTCGAGTTGCAGAATTTCACCGGTCCGCGTGCCGCCGAAGCCGCGCCGTTGCGTGCGAAATCGGAACGCGTGGACCGCGCAGACGTGTCGTTTCCCATCAAGCCGAAGTCGGGAACGGACGACACCGCCATGTTGCACGGCGTACTGCGTCGCCCGCGCGGCGTGGCCGGGCGGCTGCCCGCGGTGATCTTTTTGTCCGACACCGGCCCGCAAAGCGCCGATGGCGTCGATCCCGTCACCAAGCTCGACACGCGCACGGGCGACCTGTGCGACGCGATCGCCGAGGGCGGATTCGCGGTGATGTCGTGGGACGATCGCGGCGTGGACCGCTCGCCCGGCGACGTCGCGCAGACCACCCTCGACACGCAGACCGCCGACGCCAAGGCCGCCGTGCGCTGGCTGGTCGCGCGAGACGACGTCGACCCCGCGCGCGTCGCGCTGGTGGGGCTTGGCGAGGGCGGCAACGTCGCATGGCGCGTGGCGTCCGCGGAATCCGACGTGAAAGCGGTTGTCGCGCTCGCCCCCGCGCCGGTGTCGATGGCGAAGCTCGCCGAGGAACAGGCCCGGCGGCGGCTCTCGACCGCGGCCGACTTTTTGCCCGAGGATCTGGACGATCATCCCGTGATGATCGCGCTGAAAAAAGCGCGCACGACGAATGAAGAATTCACGGTGATCGGCAACCGGCCGACTTATCTCGACCTCTTCCGCCAGTGGGATCGGCTCGACCCGGCGGCGGATCTCGCGGCGGTGAAGGTCCCGGTGCTGCACGTTCTGATGGGCCGCGACGAGCAGGTCTTCCCGGAACTATCCGACGCGTTCGCGAAAAAGGTCGGCGGGAGATCGAATTACACCGTCAAGCGCTTCGACGCCCTGGACCACTTTCTCGTGCGCGGGCGCGGAACGATCGGCTCGTATTCCGATCCCGATCGCCGCGTCGATCCCGAGGCGACGGCCTACATCGTGCGCTGGCTCGCCACGAGCATGTGACGGGCAAGGTTTTGTGACGGGCAAGGTTTTGTGACGGGCGAGGTTTTGTGACGGGCGAGATTATGTGACCGGCGACGTCCCGTCGCCCTGGAAAGGACATCACGTTGGGCATCCGTCAGGTTCCCGTGAACACGCTCGAAGACGGCATGTTCTGCGACTCGGTTTACGCCGTGCGCCGCAAGCAGCTCGCCACCGCGAAGACCGGCAAGCCGTACCTGAATCTCACGCTCGCCGACCGCACCGGCGAGATCGTCGCGCGCGTGTTCCGCAACGCCGACTATTTTTCGCAGCTCTTCTCCGAGGGCGATTTCGTCTACGTGCAGGCCAAGGTGCAGTCGTACGAAGGCAAGCTGCAGCTCGTCATCGACGCGCTCGAGCGCATCGCCCCGGGCGAGATCAGCGCCGAGGACTTCCTGCCCGCGGGCCGCATCGCGCCCGAGATCCTGAAAACGCACCTGCGCGCGATTCTCGAGACGATCGCCGACGACCGCATCCGGCGCCTGTGCCTGATGGCGATGTTCGAAACGCCCGAGGGCGAGGCGTTTTGCCGCGCGCCCGCCGCGCAGAACATGCACCACGCGCACCTTTACGGCTTGCTGGAACACACCGTCTCGGTGCTGCTGCTGCTCGACATGGTGAGCCGCCACTACACAAACGTGAACCGCGACGTGCTGCTCGCGGGCGGGCTCTTCCACGATTTCGGCAAAGTGTACGAGCTCGAGTACGCGCGCTCGTTCGGCTACACCGATCGCGGGCGGCTGGTGCCGCACCTCATCATCGGCGTGCAGCTCCTCGGCGAGTGGTGCGCGCGCATCCCCGATTTTCCCGCCGAGGCGAAACTCCAGATCGAGCACATCATCCTCGCGCACCACGGCACCCGCGAGTTCGGCTCGCCGGTCATCCCGGCCACGGTCGAGGCGCTGATCGTCCATCAGGTCGACGATATGGACGCCAAGGTCTGGGCGATGCTGAACCACATCGAAAAGGCTGGACCCGACGCGCAGTGGACCGACCGCCACGGCCTACTCGGCACCTACCTGCGGCGCACATCGAGCGCCGCCGCGGATCTCTACGGCTTCCACCTGCCGGGTGATGCCCAGCCCGAATCCGCTCCCGTTCAAACGTCGCTGTTCGGGAAAAAATAGATGGGCGTCGCGATCTTCGATGTCGATCGCACGCTCCTCGACGGCATGGCCGGCTACTATTTCTGGAAGTTTCTGTGGCAGCGCCGCCACCTGCTGCCGCGTGGCCGCTGGGAAACCGTCCGCAGCTACATCCTTTACCGCACGAAAATCCGCCCCGAATCGGTGATGGTCGAGGCCGGCGTCACCGGGCTCGCGGGGCTCGCGCCTGCACATGTCGATGCGTGGGCCGAGACGTGCGTGGAAGAGGCGGTGTGGCCAAAGGTGTATACCGAGGCGCTGGAAGCGATCGCCCGCCACCGCGCCCAAGGTGATTTTGTCGTGCTTGCGTCGGGATCCGCGCGGGCGATCGTGGCCTCGCTCGCCCGGCGCAGCGGCGCGCACGATATCGTCTCCACCGAGGCCGAGATCGACGAGCACGGAGTGTATCGCCCCGTCCCGCGCCTGCCGCTGTGCTACGCCGAGGGCAAGACGACGCTGGTCGAGGACCTGCTCGCCCGCGAGGGCCACGCCGTCGCGGACGCGACGTTCTACACCGACAACTACCCCGATCTGACGCTGCTGGAGCGCGTGGCGCACCCCGTCGCCGTCAACCCGGACGACGCGCTGCGCACAGTCGCCAAATCGCGCGGCTGGCCGATCCTGCGCTGGCATCGCGCCGTCGGCGGCGAGGGCACCGGCACCGCCTGGCCGCTGCAAACCCCCTGACCGGTCGGCTCGCCGCGTCTTGTGTTTTTGCCGAGGACGCGGGCACAATCTCCACATGCCACTCGATCATTCGGGACGTTGAATGAACGTCGATTCGCATCGCGAAGATCCCGTGACGATCTTCACGATCGGCCACTCCAATCACGAGTTGCCGCATTTTCTCGATCTGCTGCTCGCGCACCACATTCGAGTTCTCGTGGACACGCGCTCGTCGCCCTGGGTTCAGTATTCCACGCACTTCAACGCCGAGCCGTTGCGCCGCGCCGCCCTGGCGGCGGGCGTGCGTTATGTGTATCGCGGCGACGAACTGGGAGGGCGACCGGCGAGTCGGGATTTCTACGATGACGACGGCCGGGTGCGATATGATCTGATCGCGAAAACGGACGGATTCGCGAACGCGCTCGACGAGGTGGTCGCTCTCGCGCGGCACGAGCCCACGGCGATCATGTGCTCCGAGGAGAACCCGGCGGACTGTCACCGCCGGCTGCTGATCGGTCGCGTGGCGCGCGGGCGGGGGCACGAAATCGTTCACATCCGGGGCGACGGCGCGCGGCAAACGGAAGACGAGTTCGAGGAGCGGCTGCGCTCCGAGGACCCTCGCCGCAACCAGCTCGACCTGTTCGCGGGCACGGAGAAACAGGAATGGAAATCCACACGATCGGTTTTACCAAAACCACGGCCCGGGGATTCTTCGGACGGCTTCGCAACGCCGGAATACGACGACTGATCGACGTGCGTCTGCACAACACGTCGCAGCTCGCGGGTTTCGCGAAAGCCGACGATCTGGCTTACTTTCTCGAGGCGATCCTGGCGATCGAGTACGTACACGAACCGCGGCTCGCGCCCAGCGACGAACTGCTGAACGGGTTGAAAAAGGCGAAGTCGATCGGCTGGAGAGAGTTCGAGCGGGGCTTTTTACGCCTGATGGACGAGCGCCGCGCCGCCGAAACGCTGGACCGGAACCTGTTCGCTTCGCGATCCGCGTTGCTGTGCAGCGAAGCGACGGCGGAGCATTGCCACCGCCGGCTCGTCGCCGAGCATCTCGCCGCGCGGTGGCCCGATGAGGATATCCGCATCGTGCATCTGTAAGAAGGCACCCCCCGGGGAGGATTGCCCGTGAAGTTGTGGGTCTGTCACGTCACCCGCATGCGCCCCGGCGCGATCTGCATCGCCGGGATCGACCCGGCTACGGGCTCATTCGCCCGCCCGATTCTTCCCTACGAAGCGGGGCAGTTTTCGTGCCTGCTCCTGGCGCGCAATGGCGGCCCCGTTCGTCTCGGCGCGGTGATCGATTTCGGTTCGGACGTGCCGCGATCCACACCGCCCGAGGTCGAGGACCGGCTCGTCAGGCCCCTCCCGCTGCGGGCATCCGCGGTGCTGCCTCACGGCGAGTTGTGGGCCGCGCTCGAAACGCGGGCGTCCGATTCCATGGCGCACATCTTCGGGCCGGATCTCATGGGGCTCGAGGGTGCGTCGCTCGGCGTGTTGGAGGGAAAGGGCCGGGCGTCGCTGGGTGTGTTTCGACCCTCCGCGCCGCCCATGATTTTGCACAAACGCGACGAGTCCATGAAGGAAAGTCTGCGCGTGCGCGTGGCGACCGATCTGGGTATCGCGAATCTCAGCCTGACCGACGCGCGGTTTTACGACGACGACGGTCGTCTCGTGCCCGAATCCGACGATTGGGTCGAGCGCATCAACGCTCGTTTTCGGCGCCGCGACCGGGCGTTGTTGTGCGTCGGGCTCACGCGCGCCTATCGCGACCATCACTGGCTTCAGGTCAACAACATCGTGTTTCGTGAGCCGGGGGCCTGACCCGACGGACGCCGCCGTCTTCGTGGGGTCGGAAGCGAGCCCATCCATCCCGCATGTCGCCGCGCCGCCAAACGCGCTATCATCCCCGCATGGCACGCGATGCCGCGAGCGGCGCGATTCCCGCGTATGTCCCCGGACGGTACTGGACGCGCGAGGACGACGGGCGCATTCGATGCGACCTGTGCCCGCGCGAGTGTCGGCTCGCCGAGGGCCAGCGCGGGCTGTGTTTCGTGCGCGGGCGCGTCGGCGACGAGATGGTGCTGCACACGTGGGGCCGGTCGAGCGATTTCTGCGTGGACCCGATCGAGAAGAAGCCGCTCAATCACTTTCTGCCCGGCACGGCCATCCTCTCGTTCGGCACCGCCGGGTGCAATCTCACCTGCAAGTTCTGCCAGAACTGGGACATGAGCAAATCGCGCGAGATGGACACGCTCGCCGACGCCGCCACGCCCGAAGCCATCGCCGACGCGGCGGTACGCACGCGGTGTCGCTCGGTCGCGTTCACCTACAACGATCCCGTGATCTTTCTCGAATACGCCGTGGACGTTGCCGCCGCGTGTCGCGAGCGCGGCGTGAAAACCGTCGCCGTCACGGCGGGCTACGTCAGCCCCGCGCCGCGCGTCGAGTTTTTCGCGGCGATGGACGCGGCGAACGTGGACCTCAAGGGCTTCACCGAGGGTTTCTACAAACAGGTGTGCGGCGGGTCGCTTGGCGCGGTGCTGGATACGCTCGTCCATCTCAAGCGCGAAACGCGCGTGTGGTTCGAGCTGACGACGCTCCTGATCCCCGGCGAAAACGACGATCCCGCTGAGATCGACGCGATGACGCGATGGGTGGTGGGCAACCTCGGCCCCGACGTGCCGATGCACTTCACCGCGTTTCACCCCGACTGGAAGATGATGGACCGCCCGCGCACGCCGCCCGCGACGCTCGCGCGCGCCCGCGAGATCGCGCGGCAAAACGGAGTGCGTTTTGCGTATACGGGCAACGTGCACGACCCGG
Organism: Deltaproteobacteria bacterium; assembly: GCA_020845895.1. Classification (NCBI taxonomy): domain Bacteria; kingdom Pseudomonadati; phylum Myxococcota; class Myxococcia; species Deltaproteobacteria bacterium. Next base: position 13,945 of record JADLEX010000008.1, read on the forward strand.
CGGGGCAATCCACATGGTGCCCGCGCTGCGGTATGCGCGTGATCGAGCGCGACGGTTACGAGATCGGCGCGTGGGACCTCGACGCGCGCGGCGCGTGCCTGGGTTGCGGCGAGCCGTGCGCGGGGGTGTTCGACGCGCGGCCGGGCACGTGGGGATCGCGGCGCATGCCCGTGCGGCTGGGGCGGTGATGGTCTCTTCCTTGCCTTTTCGCGCTGCGTCGATTATCCGTGAACGAACGTCTCACGACGAGGAGCGATTCATGCGTCGTCCCGCCATCCGCGCGCTGCTCGCGGTTGCCCTGTGCCTGATGCTGGCCTCGCCGGCGCTCGCCGCGAAGAAGAAAAGCACGAAGACGATCGACCCCTACAAGGGGCGCGTGGCGTTAGGGCTGCGCGTGGGCGGCGGATTCGGCGGCGGGGGATCGGCGTTCGTCGGCCAGCTCTCGGTCACGTACTGGTTCGTGCAGTATTTTTCGATGACGGCGGCGTCGGGCTACGGTTTTTACACCGCGTACTACGAGGACTACAAAGGCGACGAGAAGACCGCGAACGTCAACTACATTCCATCGGAACTGCTCGCCACGGTCTACCCGATGCCGCGCTCGAAAATCTCGCCCTACATCGGCGGCGGCGTCGGGCTCGACTACATCTGGTTCACGCTCGAGGATTTCGAGGCGAAGGGCGAAGACACGAGCGAGAGCACATCGATTTACTCGGGCATCGGCCGCGCGGGCTTCATTTCGCGCATCGCGCCGAACGTCAGCCTCTCGCTCGGCGCGCGGTACACGCACCCCCTGAATACACCCGACGACTTCGAGGATCAGGGCGGCTACTTCAGCTTCGAGGGCGGATTGCTGATGACGTTCTAGCGCGTCGTCCCGTTCTCGCGGCATGGACGAGCGCGCCGTGCTCGAATATGCTGCGTTCCCTCAAAATGGCCGACCGATGAACGACTCCGACGACCCCATTCTGAGCGGGCTCAACCCGCAGCAGCGCGAAGCCGTGCTCCACGGCGACGGTCCGCTGCTCATCTTCGCGGGCGCGGGCTCGGGCAAGACGCGCGTGCTCACGCACCGCATCGCGTACCTGTGCGACCGGCGCGGTGTCGATCCCCATCGCATTCTCGCCGTCACCTTCACCAACAAGGCCGCGGGCGAGATGGCCGAGCGCGTCGAGCGACTGCTGCCGGGGCGAGGGCGGGCGGTGTGGGTCTCGACATTCCACTCGTTCGGCGCGCACGTGCTGCGCCGCGAAGCCGAGCACCTCGGCTTCGCGGCGGGGTTTTCGATCTACGACGAAACCGACCAGCGTGCGCTGATCCGCGATCTGCTGCGCCGGCTCGACGTCGACCCGCAGGTGATGGACCCGCGCTCCGTGATGTCGATTCTCGACCGGGCCAAGAACGCGCTCGTCGATCCCGCCGATATCGCGGGCGAGATGGCCGGGCCGATGCGCGACCGCTACGTCGAGGTCGTGCGCCTCTACACGAAGGAACTCGCCGCGAACAACGCGATGGATTTCGGCGACCTGCTCGTGCTCACGGTGAAGTTGTTCGAGACCGTGCGCGCCGTGCGCGACCACTACCGCACGCGGTTCGAGCACCTGCTGGTGGACGAATTTCAGGACACGAATACGGCGCAAAACCGTCTACTCGAGGTGCTCATCGGCGAGCGGCGCAATCTGTGCGTCGTCGGCGACGACGACCAGAGCATCTATCGCTGGCGCGGCGCGAAGATCGAAAACATCCTCGGCTTCGAGAAGGAATTCCCCGACGCGAAGATCGTCATCCTCGGCCAGAACTATCGCAGCAGCGCGACCATCGTCTCCGCCGCGGACGCGGTGATCCGCCACAACTCGGGCCGCGCGACCAAGCGCCTGTTCACGGGCAACGACCCCGGCTCGCGCATCCGACTGTTCCGCGCCGACAGCGAGTACGACGAGGCGCGCTTCGTGGCGAGCGGCGTGCGCGAGCTGGTCGTGGAGCGGGGGCTGCGTCCGTCGCAAATCGCCGTCTTCTACCGCACGAACGCGCTGTCCCGCGTGATCGAGGAAGAATTGCAGCGCAACGCCGTGCCCTTCATCGTCGTGGGCGGCACGCGGTTCTACGACCGCAAGGAGATCAAGGACATCCTGGCGTACCTGCGCCTCGTGGTGAATCCCGAGGACGGCGTATCGGCGAAACGCGTCATCAACGTGCCCGCGCGCAAGATCGGCAAGACCACCGTCGAGCGCATCGACGAACACGCCGAGCGCGCGGGCGTGAGCTTTTTGCACGCGTGCGCGGATCTCGTGAAAACGAACGCATTGGCGCGCGGCGCCGGCGAATCAGTGGGTGCGTTTCTGGAGATCATCGCCGATCTGCGCCGCCATGCGGCCGACGACGATCTGCCCGAGCTCGTCGATTTCACGCAGCGACGCTCGGGCTACGCGCAGATGCTCTCCGAGGACCGGAGCGTCGAGTCGCTCTCGCGGCAGGAGAATTTGAAGGAACTCGTCGAAGCGGCGGCGCAGTTCGCGAAACGCAATCCCGAGGCCACGCTGCGCGATTATCTGGAGCAGGTCAGTCTGGCGCAGGATCTCGACCAAATCGAGGGCGACGCGGCGGGCGGGCCGGAAAAATCGGTGCGCCTGATGACGCTGCACAACGCCAAGGGGCTGGAGTTTTCCGCGGTGTTCATCGTCGGCGTGGAGGAAGCGATCCTGCCGCACGCGCGGTCGCTCGACGCGGGCCTCGCCGAGATCGAGGAAGAGCGACGGCTGTGCTACGTCGGCATCACGCGCGCGCGCAAGCACCTGACGCTCTCGTGCGCGGCGCGACGGCGGTCGTACAGCGGCGAGTCGGCCTATTCGCGGCCGAGCCGTTTTCTCGACGAGATCCCGTCGAACCTGCTCGAACCCGTCGGCTTCGCGCCGCCGAGGGGCTTCGGGGATCGAGACGCCTCCGACACGCCGCACCGTTCGTGGAACCGCGATTCCTCGCCGCGTCCCGCGACGAACACGTTCGCGTTTTCGCGGTCCGCTCCGCGCGGCGTTCCGCAGGGCATCCGTCGCGAAGCGCCCGGTCCCGGCGCGCGACCGGCGATGCCCGCGGGCTCTGTCCGCCGCCCGGCAAAACCCGCGCCGGTCGTGGCCGAGGGCGATTCGTTCGTGGACGATTCCGACAATCAGGATCCCGACGACGCCAGCGGCGCGCTGCGACCCGGCGCCCGCGTGTTGCATCGCGAATACGGACCGGGCACGGTGCTTTCGTCATTAGGATCGGGCGCGAAGGCCAAGGTCGTCGTGCATTTCGCGTCCGTCGGTGCGAAGACGCTGATGCTGCAATACGCGAACCTCAAGATTCTCTAGCGCTCGGAGCGGCGCATGGCGCGCGTCACGACACGATTGCTTCGGGGCAGCGCGGCGGTGGTGGGCGCCAACCTGGTGTTTTCCGCCGCGACCTTCGCGCTTGCCACCGTCGCCGCGCGTCGGCTCGGCCCCGCCGCCTTCGGCGAATGGGGCGCGCTGTGGGCGCTCATGATGGTGAGCGCGGCGCTATTTCCCAGCGTCTCGATGGCCGCTGCGCGGGAAACGTCGCTTCGTCTCGCCCGTGAAGACGCCATCGACGCCGCCGTCTGGGTGCGCCGCGCGGCCCGGTTCGTGCTGGCGATCGGCGCTGCGATCGCGGTGATCCTCGTCGCCTGCGCGACTCCGGTGGCGGGATGGCTGCGTCTGGCCGACGCGGATCACGTGCGCTGGGTCGGCGTATTTTTCTTCGCGTCGATCCTGCTCGCGTACACGCGCGGGGTGATCGAGGGCGCTCAGCGGTTCGACGCGCTCGGCGTGAATCTTGTGTGGGAAGGAGCGCTGCGCGCGATCGTCGGCTTCGCGATGCTCGGCGCGGGCTTCGGCGTGTCGGGCCTGCTCGCGGGATACATCTTCGGCGCTTTGGCGGCGCTGGTTCACTCGTGGTCGGCGATGCGCGAGTCGCCCGATCTGTGGGCCGGGCCGCCGGGTGCGCGCGTGCGCGTTGACGCCGCGGAACTGCCCGCCGCTCCGCTGTTCGTCTGGCCGATCCTCGCCGCGCACATCGTGATCGTGGTGCTGGCGAATGCCGACATGGTCGCGGCCAAGCATCAGTTCGACGCGAGCGCGGCGGGCTGGTGGTCGGTCTCCTTCACCGGCGGCAAATTCCTGTTCTTCCTTGCCGAAGGCATCGGCACGGTGATGTTCCCGCTCGCGGTCGAGGCGCACGCGCGCCGCGAGCCCAACGTCCCGATCCTCGTTCGCGCGCTCGGGCTCTTCGCCGTTGCGGCGGGCGTGGCGATCGCCGTCGTGATGATCGCGCCCGACCTCGTCGTCGATCGCGTTTTCGGCTCGCGATACGCGCCCGTCCGCGAAATCCTGCCGCGATATCTGATCTGGGCCGCGTGGCTTTCGGCGACGGTACTGGTCGTGAAATTCCGCCTCGCGCAGGGCAAGGCTGACGCGCTCGCGATTCTCGCCGGGTGTGCGATCGCGTTGGCCGTCTTACTGGCGGCGTCCTCATACGGACCCGCGGGGCTCGCATCGATGCTCGCCGCGTTTGGCGCGACCGTATTCGTGGGCACTGTGTTATTCACGGCATGGATGGCTCGGAAAGACCCGCAAGGGGCGACGACATGATCCCGCGTTTCTCGCCGAATCTTTCCATGTCCGATCTCGCCGCCGCGTGGCGCGGACGAAACGACGATGAATCCGCCGTGCGCGAATTCGAGGATGCGTTCGCTGCGTACCTCGGCCGCCGCCATGCGATCGCGGTCGCCAGCGCCCGCGCGGGACTCTACCTGCTCCTGACGACGGCGCCGCGCAGGATCGCCACCGCCGCGATGCCCGCGCTCACATACTGGGCAGTGCCCTCAGTGTGTCTGCTCGCCGACGTGCATCCCGCGTTCGTGGACATCGATTTGGAAACGATGCTCATGGACGAAGCGCGACTCGCGGCGCTGCCCGGCGAGGTCGGCGCGATCGTCGCCACGCACCTCTACGGTCGCGTGCAGGACATGGACGCGATCATCGAATTCGCGAAGCGGCGAGGCGCGCTGGTGATCGAGGACGTGGCGCAGGGTCTGGGCGCGGCGTGGCGCGGCAAGCCGTGCGGGTCGTTCGGTGATGCGGCGTACTTCACCTTTGGACCGACCAAGAACTTCACGACGCTCGGCGGCGGAATGGTCGCGCTCGATGATGATGCGTGGGCTTCGCGCATCCGCGAACGGCTCGCCGCCGGGCGGCGCACGTCGCGAACGCAACTCGCGAAACGCGCGGCCTTCGCGTCGGCGATGCGCGTCGCGGCGGATCGACGCATATTCGCGGCAACGCTCGCCCCCGCGCTTCGCGCCCTCAAGCCGCGCGGCATCGACGTGATTGACCTCGCGACGGCGGACCCGCCGCGCGCCTACGATCGCGTCCCGGCCGACTTTCTCGATGGATTGCCGTCAGGCACGCAGGCGCGCGTGGGGCTGTCGCAGCTCGAAAAACTCGACGCGCAAAACGCACGCCGCCGGGCGAACGGGCTGCATCTCGCGCGGTTGCTCGACGGCACGCCGGGGCTTCACCTCGGCCACGTGCGCGAGGGCGAGACGCCGATCTTCATGAGTTTTCCCGTGCTCGTGAACGCGCCCGACGAACTCGCGCGCCGCCTTGTGGCGCACGGCGTGGACAGCGCGCGCGGCTACATGAGTGCATGCGCCGACGAGCGGATCTTCGCGCGATACCGATCCGATTGCCCGAACGCGCGCCGCGCCGCCGACAGCATCCTGCACTTGCCGGTGCATCCCGATCTCACCGCGTCGGACCTCGCCCACATCGCCCGCGCCGTGCGGGAATGCGTGACGCACATGCGAGTCAGCTCGTAAGAAATTTATGAAGTTCGGGTCCGGTGTCGGACAAATATGCGGCGTGGTCCGCCGCCCTCACCACTTCAGTAGCCAGAACAGCTTCAGCGGCTCGAACGCCCTGCGGTCGGGGTAAGAGACGATCGTGTACGTCGGGTACCCGGCGACCGTCTGAAAGGTCGGGCGACCGAGCGTCGCGGCGAGCACCTTGACGACCTCGGCGTCGGGGTCGAATCGCTCGCCGTCGTGGTCGATCAGCGTGATGCGAAACGCGAGCGGCGCGAACGACAGGGCTTTGGCGGCGAGGCCGCGCGACCCCATGCGCAGCGCCTCGGCGTCGGTCGCGGCGAGCGGTTTGAACTGCCATCGGCCCCGGCTGTAGAACTCGAAGGGCGCGGCCGACTCGGCGGAATACGCCATCACCCATTCGCGCGGGCGCGGCTCGCCGAGGCGGGCGTGAATCTCGCGCCAGTCGGCGGGATTGTAGCGACGATTGCGGTGGACATCGTTGACCGCGCCCGCGGCGAGCAGCACGAGCACCACGGCGATGGCCGCCGCGAGGACGCCGCCGAAGCGCGAGCGGCGCGACAGTTCGCCGATCCCCGACGCCACGCACCCGATCGCCGCGGGCGCGACGATCGTCATGTCCACCAGCGAGACGGGCACGAAGATGCGCGCGACGAAGGCGATCACCACGGGCACGGCGAAGAGCGCGCCGAGAAATGGATGCCGAAAGCCGCCCCAGAAGCCCAGCACCGCGACAAAGGCGAAAAGCGCGAAAAGGGCGACGACGAGCGCGGCGTCGCCGACGCCGGCGAAGTGCCACAGCCCGGAGAACGTGGGGATGTGCCAGGTGTCCACGCCGAAGGGGAAATTGGCGCAAAGGCGCGCGGCGAATGCGGTGAGATCCTCGCGCGGGATCGTCGCCATGCCGTGCGCCGCTTGGCGCACCATCGCGGGCAGCCACGGCAGGCCGAGCAGCACCGCACCCGCGACGGGCGCGAACGCGTCGCGAAAGCGAAAGCCCGGTTTAATCGATGAGGAAAACATCGCGAAGCCGAGCCACGCGACGTAGAACCACGCGAAGGTGTGCGTGTAGATCGCGAGCGCGGCGAAAATCACCGTCGGCAGCTTAGCGCTTTCGCCGTGCGTCGCGAGCCACGCGCTGGCGTAGTATGCGGAGAGCGCGACGAAGAGCGTCGCGAGCGCGACCGGAGACGCTTGCTGCGCCGCCTCGACCGACATGGGGTGCAGCGAGAGCAGCACGCACGCCAGCGTCGCGGTCACGGCGGTGATCTTGCGTTCGATGACCAGAAACGCGACGCCGACCGCCGCGGCGGAGAAGAGCGCGGACGGCAGACGCACCCACCACTCGGCGTCGGAGATCGTCGACCACAACGCGATGAACAGCGGGTAGATCGGCGGTTCGAACGATGTGGAGAAATACGCGAGGAGCCCGCCGCCGCCGAATGTGAGCCGGTGCACCTCGGCCGACGTGAACCCCGGCGAACCGATGCCCACCAGGCGCGCGGCGAGCGCGGCCACGGCGAACATTGCCGCTGCGATCCACCGATCGCGATCGTCGAGTTTCATGTCTTTCCCGAAAAGTCGTGCGAACCGGCGGCGATCCTAGCACGCGGCGCGGGGCCGCTCCAGCGCGGCATCAAAACAATTTCGTGGAATCGAGCAGCAGCGTGACCGGCCCCCCGTTGACCAGTTCCACGTCCATCATCGCGCCGAATCGCCCGGTTTCGACGCGCAGGCCGAGCGCGCGGCAGCCCTCGACGAAGCGCTCGTACATGGGGATCGCGAGGTCCGGCCGCGCGGCGTCGGTGAAGCCCGGGCGACGGCCCTTGCGTGCGTCGCCGTAAAGCGTGAACTGCGATACGACGAGCAGCGCACCGCCGGCCTCGACGACCGAGCGATTCATCTTGCCCTCGTCGTCCTCAAAAATGCGCAGCTCGGGAATCTTCTTCTGCAGGTAGTCGAGATCGGCGTCGGTGTCGGTTTGCGCCACGCCGAGAAAGACGAGAAGGCCCGCGCCGATCTCGCCGGTGACTTCGCCGTCCACGCTCACCCGCGCGCTCTTCACGCGCTGCAATACCGCACGCAAAACAGACTCCTTAGGACTTTTTGTCATCCCGAGCGTTCCAACGGTCGCGGCGACCGCATTCTATTGAAAGAAACCGCTCCCTCGTGCTTCGATATCGCGTCTCGAGGATGTGGCCGAATACGCTCTGGTGTCCATGACCCGAACCTGA
>JADLEX010000009.1 GCA_020845895.1 Deltaproteobacteria bacterium
GTATTCATAAAAACGGCGAGCTAGGGTCTGTCCGAAGATGGCCAAGTAGCAGGCCCATCACCATACTGAAGAGACCCGCTCGCGTCCGGGCTGCACAAAACGCGCGGCGGAGTCCCCTGCGGGGGACCTTGGCGGTTCTCTCCTTTCAAAAGGAGAGGACTGCCATGTCCGGCAACCAAGACGACCTTTTTCCCCACAACGAAACGACCAGCGAGCGCGACGACGTTGACCATTTGCGCGTCCACGTCGGCGCTCCCCAGCAACCACCCGAAGCCGCGTCCGGAGGTCACGGCGCGGGCCGCCCACCGTTCCCGAATGACAACATCCTTTCGGTGGCGAAGGATCTCGTGCTGCACGTCGAGAAGACGACGACGCTGGCGAAGGTGCGCCTCGGCGTCGTCTTCTTCGACCTGTTATATGGTTGGGACATTGACGAGCTTCGGTCGCAGGATCCCGACAAGGACGTGAGCCTCAACCGCCTGGGCGAAGACCCCGAGGTCGCCGCGTCGGGGTTCACGGCCTCCACCATCAAGGCGGCCATCAGGGCCGGCGTGCTCCACGCTCATCTCTGCCGCATCAACTCGACGCTCTACTCCCCCGACGCGCCGCCGCTGCGGTCGATCACCGCCATGTCCCTGATCGTCAGCGGCAGGCCGCAGTCGGAGTGGGAAGAGTGGGTCGAGAAGGTCCGGCGCGGAGGCGGCAGGGAACTCCCGGTCGACTCGCTGAAGAAGCTTCTCGGAAAGGCCAGGTCCTCGCGCGGGGCCACGACGACGGTCGCGTCGCATCCGAGCGCCGCGTGCGATCCTGGCGGATGGACCACCCACCGCCTGACGATCGACGGCCACGACGTCTTCGTCGCCGTCCATCCGCTGCACAAGCCCGTTGTGCTGGCCAACTGCCCCGCTGGGGACGGCCTCGACTACCTTCACGCAAACGGCATCAAGGCCGGCCACGCTCAGGGCGATCCGATCTACGCGGGCGAATACAACGCGAGGATGTTCGGAACGACGGCGGCGGCCGTCTGGGACAACCTCCAGCGGGACATCGCCAAGGCGGTCCGAGTGCTCGACGACGGCCGTATGATCAGCGTCTTCCAGGAAAAGAACACAGACCACGCGGTTCGCGCCTACTTCGCCTCAATGAACGGTATGAGCGCGCCCCAGGTCGTGTACCTAGAGAACAACATGACCCGAAAGTCGGTGTCGTCCAACTCGGTGCCGGGCCACTTCTCGAGCTTCCTCCGCGGCGACGACACCTTGGTCTACGCCGCCAAGAACGGACCCCTGCGCATCCCCGCACTGGACTCCGCCTGGGTGAAGGCCAACCTTCCAAACCTCAATGTCAAGATCGGCGGCAAGGGCATGATGCGCAGCGTCGTGCGCGTGAACTTGAGCCGAATGAGGACTTTCCCCTACGACCATCCTTGCCCGAAGAACCCGCAGGTAGTCGCGTTGGACTTCTTGGTCGGCAACCCCGGCGACCTGCCCTACGTCGAGTTCTACGCGGGCATGGCGAGCGGCGCGGTCGTGGCCATCCAGTGGGGCTTCGCGTACATCGGCTTCGAATCCGACGCCGAAACCTTCCACGCCGCCTGCCAGCGCATCGAGCACCTCGTTGCCGAGTTGAACGGCGTTCCGAGCCCTTACCCGGGTTGGTCGGACCTGCTGAGGGGGCGGCCGGAAACCGAGGCGACCGGGATGCCGACGGCGCGGCGGTTGCTCGGCGAACGCGTCGATGAACTTCGCTCGCCCGTCGCCTGCGGACCCATCGAGGTTATCGACGGCGCGCTGACGATCGAGGAATGGGAGGACATGACGCCCGGCGGGGTGGCGGCCGTCGCGGCCGAGTTCCGCGCCTTCATGCGGCGTCACCCGCACTACATCAGCGACCGGCTCATACCGCTGCTGGCCCTGCAGGACGACGACATGACGGCGACCGACCGCGACCTCGACCCCTGGCACCCGCTCAGGGCCACACATGACGACTTCGTGCTCTACATGATGGGCGAGGCGGACGAGCGTCACCTTGACGGGGCGCTCGCCGCGGCCGGCACGACCTTTGTGGATCACCTCCGCTGGTTCCTGGCTTCCGCGGAGGACTTGTACACCGAGAGGTCCTTGGCCGCCGCTGGCGCCGAAGACGCGCTGCCGTGAGTGCGCGGCGCGCGATGATGATCATGACGGGCAAGCGGATCACGTCACCCTTGCGTCGCTACTTGGAGAACGTTCTCCAAGTTGCGACGCTCCGCTTTCTCGTCGGCGGTAGAGGAAGATGATGGCCTCGAGGATCCCGGATGATCTCACCCAACGGGTCATCGACGACGTATGCCGGGCACTACCGCCGGGGGCGATGTACAAATGTCGGAGGCAGAAGATCTGGTTGGTCGAACACTTGCTGGGGCTTCTCGTAGACGCGGGTGGCCGATGGGTGCCGCTTAGGCTCAACCCGCGACCAGGTGGCCTGTTCGCCCCGGGCGGCCCGATCGGGCGCCGGGCGGCGATGCCGATCATCAGCGCGTTCTGCGACGTCGGATGGGGCGTCCTGACAAGGGGTCGTCAACTCAGGGATCTGTCGGGCACGCCATTCGAGACCACGCCGTCGCGGCTGAGACCGGGGCGGAAGTTGCTGCAGGCCCTTCTGACCGCCGCGCCCGACTCTTCGCCGATCGTCGAGGAGCGGCGCCCGCACGTCGTGGAGATGCCGGACGGATCCCTCGTCGAGGTCGCCTGTCCCGATGTCGACTCGTGGATCGCTATGTTAGCGGATGGCCCGCCGCCCTCTCCTCATGCTGACGTTGGCGACGAAGACGCTAGGGGAACGGCATGCATGGATGTCCTTGACCCATCTGTTGACTGCGACCCACCTACTACCTCGGGCGGGCGCGCGGGCGCTCCATTTACTGATAGCTTTGGGTTCAACCAGGGGTCAACTCGTTCCGACTCGTTCGATGTCGTGGGCGCGCCGAGGGCCACGTTGGACGGGCGACCGTACGTCCCAAGCCCCCGAAGAAAATTCATCGCCTCAACCATGACGTCAGGCTCGGAGGATTGGGTCGGCGGGCGGCTGTACGCGCACGGGTCGCCGAACTACCAAGACATGAAGAAGGTGGAGCGCCTCCGGCGGTTGAAACTCGACGGGGAGGAGGTAGCCGAGGTCGACTACTCCTGCCTTCACGTCAGCATGCTCTACGCGCGACGCGGGGTCGGCTACGTTGACGACGCCTACCGCGTCTACCCGGAAGGAGATCCCCGAAACGCCATCGTCAGGAAGTCGGCCAAGCGCGCCCTCCTCGCCGCCCTCAACTGCGACGGCGGCCTGCCCGGTGCGGCGTCGGTGGTCCGGAAAAAGATGATGGCAAAAGGTGGTCGGAAGACGGTCCGCCGGTTCGAGGCGGTGATCGGCGAGAGCGTCTACGAGATGGTCGTTCGCCTCGCGTCTTTACACCCGACGATCAGAGACGTTTTGGGCACCGGCATATGGGGAACGTGCCAACGATGGGACTCCGACCTGATGGTGCGGGTCCTAGTCGAGTGCGTGAGGACCGACATGGCGGTCCTCCCGATCCACGACAGTTTACTCTGCCCAGCGTCGCGGGCCGACGAGGCGATGTCGATCATGCGCCGGTGCTACAGGGACGAGTTCGGCTTCGACATCGAGGTCAAGAAGGTCGAGCCGTCCGAGGTGGAGGAAGAAGAGTGAATAGTCTGTCCCCCTCGGGGGGCGAGACACTTGAAAGTGAGTTGAATCGAGCCGCCGCGTCCATCGACGGCGGAAAAATTCTCCGATAGGTGCCGATCGGATTTTCCGGCTGAGTATATAGGGATGAGAGGACGTGAACCGCGATGAGCGACGACCTTTGGATCATCACGCGGCCGCCGTCGACGATGGTGACGACGCTGCGGCTAAACGAACGCCCGTCGAGTGTCTTGTTGTTGATGGACAGCGGCTCGCGCGTCGATGCCGATCGCCCCTCGCTTTCGCTCCGGAACAGAGCGATGGAACGCGACGAGGACAGGGAATCGACGGATCCGCGCCCGCTAGTCGTCGAGGCTCGACCTTGCCCTGCGAACCCCTCGCGGGCGTTCATCGCGAGGGAGTTCGGACCCGAGTTCGTGGAGCCGATTATGAGAATGCTCGAGAACGTTGGTCCAGATACGAAACGGCGTCGCGAAAACGCCGCGCGTCCGCGCCCGATCGACCCCGAGTTTCTCACCGTCGACGAGCTCGCCGAGGTGCTCAGATCGTCTGAGATCACGATCAGGCGCTTGATCCGAAACGACGCGATACCCCGCGCGTTCGTAGGGGGAAAATGGCTGTTTCCGCGGGCTCTGATCCGCGACGTTTGGGTTCAGGACCCCGTGCTGGCCATGCGGCTCTGGCGCGACGAGCCCGCGCGGCACGTCGCGGGGCGCGGCGGGCGGGCCGAGGTGCCGACGCCACGGGCGAAAACCCCGAGCTCGGGAGACGCCGTCGCGGTCGAGTTCCCGGCGACAGCGGCCGTCCTGGCGCGCATGAACGCGCGGTCGGGTCGGTGAGAAAGGAGGATTGCCAGCGGTGGTGAGGCTCGAGCAAAACGGGCGTGTGCGCGTCCAGTTCAAATACGTCGACCCCCGCTGTCGCGGGGAGCGGCGCACGTTCAACCGGTTGTTCGACGTCTCACTCGCGGAAGCCCGCGCGATCGAGCCGGAGCTGCGACGCGCCGCGCGGGAGGGAAAACTCGACCGCCTGCTGGGCGTGGCGGTCTCGGCGCCGACGAGCGCGCGTGCGTTCTCAACCGTCGCGCGCCAGTACGTCGCTGTCCATGCCGCGGCGTCGGGGAAAATCGGCGGCGGGTTCAAACGGGACGCCGAGGTCGTCGTCGAGAACCACCTGATCCCGTTTTTCGCTGACCGGCCGATCAATGCGATTACCAAGTTCGACCTGGAGCGGTTCCGGGCCGCGAAGCGGGCTGAGGTCAGCCCCCGCGGCAAACCGTACTCGCTCAAAACAATATACAATCTTGAGACCGTTTTACGGGGTGTCCTGCGGTGGGCTTGGGAGTGTGGACATACTCGAATCGACGCGGGGCTGCTGCTGCCCGCGATCCCCAAAAAACGTCGCGAGAACCCGGAGTTCAAGAACTTCTACACGCCCGGCGAGATGGCCCTGGCGCTCGACGCCGTCGCCGCGCACGAGGCCCGCGTGCGTCGCAAGGAGGAGCCCCGCCGGTTCGATCTCGAATGGCACTTGGTCCTTTGGTTCATGTTCGAGAGCGGCGTGAGGATCGGCGAGCTCTCCGCGCTCACGAGGTTCGACGTGAACACTCGCGCTCGTACCGTACGGGTGAATAAGAACATATATCTCGCCGTCGTCCAAACCACGAAGGGCGGCGACGACCGACAGCTGCCGCTCAGCCCGGATATCTGCACCGCGATGGACGATCACGTCCGCTCACTGGATCCCGACAACCCGATACTTTTTCCCAACTCGCGGGGCGGCCATCTGTCATCCAACTCGCTCGACAAAGTGCTCGCCTGGATCGCCGACACGGTCGTCGTCGACGAGGGGCCGCCGGTCAGAAAACTGCACCGCATCACGCCGCACGGGTTCCGGCACTCGTGTGGGACCGCGCTCGCCGCCGCGGACGTCGGGGCTGAGAAAATACGGCTGCATCTGGGGCACAACGACCTGCAGATGGTCCAACGTTACGTCCATCTGGCAACCAAGCCCGACCACGAGATCAACAGGCGGCTCGTCGATCTACTGCGGCGGGCGCGGCAAGGGACGGAGGAGCCCGGGGACGTCGTGGTCGACATGCAAAAAGTGTCGGCTACACGACCTCATCCATAGGAGACGGAATAGATGTGGAACAAAAAAACGAACTCAACGCTGTCTAGAATTCACCGCTGCCAACGTCGTCGATACGCGTGCACTTTCGCCCGTTACGGGTGGCACTGGGGTCACTGGGGTACGCCGGAGCGCGATCTGGGGATGACTGACGTTGTCGATCTAGCCACCGGCGAGGTCGTCGCCCCCTGGCTGAGGATGGCGAATTGCATGCAGTTCACGCGCCTCGGCGAACTCCGTCCCGGCGATCAGATCGAGTTCGACGCGCGCGCCCACGCATATCGGAGTGACAAGGACAAGGACCGTGGGCGAGTAACAGGAATTGGCTTGGGCCACCCGACGAAAGTCGTTGTCGTCGCGCGCGGCGAGCCTGATGCCGCTACGGTCGAGTCCGCAAAAAATACGGAAGAGGACGAGCACGATGTACTCTTCGATGCCGTACAAAGGCGCAAGGATAAGCGATGGCGAGACTGGGACGATGGACCGGACGATCCGGACGAATACAATTTTGTGAACGACTAGGCCCGGGCGCAAACTCGCGTCAAGGGACCGGCGTGACCGTCGCCGCGCCGATGATAATGATCGATACGCCTCTCGGCGGCATTCCCAGCGCGTCGTCGGGCAGCATGGTCGCGTCGGTAAATTTCCCTTCGATCAGCTACTTTGTATTTTTCTTCGGCTTCAGCGGTCGGGTAGCCTCGACGAGGACGATTTGGCCTTGAACCAGGACAATCCTTCGTCTAGTGGCGTCACGCCGACCTTCTCCAACGCGCCCGACCACCTGGCAGACTTGCCCTCCATGTGGTCGACGAGGTAGGTCCGTTTTTCTTCCGGATCCCGATACGATGCCTTGGGCCTAGCAAAATAGGGCTGGGAAAACTGGCCGTCGAACGAGCCGCGACGGCCTGTCCTCCGCCGTCCTCTGACGGGCCGGAATTCAGAGGACACGAGTCGAATCCGCTAAAAGCGAAGCCCCCGAAACCATCGTGATTTCGGGGGCTTGGAAGTAGCGGGGGCAGGATTTGAACCTACGACCTTCGGGTTATGAGCCCGACGAGCTACCGGACTGCTCCACCCCGCGTCAGCGGGCCGCAAACTAGGGCAACGGTTTTGCGATGTCAAGTCCGGGCGGGGCGCTCGTGCGAAGCAGGGAAGATCTCCGGAATAACCGCGAATCGATTTCACGCGAGGGAAATCGGCCTCGACACAATCCGAGCGCGCCATTCACTCGAACGTCGTTTGCGAGATCAGACCCGTGGCGGCAGGGTCGCGCGTCCTCACCCGCGCAGAACCCACCATGCGACCGCGCACAGGAGCGCCGCGCCGACGGCGACGATCGCCCAGACCCAAGGGCGAGGGCTGCCGTGATCGCCCGTCTCGTCGTCGCCCTCGCCCGCATTCAGCGAGGCCACGCCCCGGCGCGACCCGCGAAAATCCTGATACTTCAGGCGCGTGTTGCCGAGGACGAGCACGTCCTTGTGGCGCAGCGTCGCGCCCGTGACGAGCCGGTTGTTGAGGATGCTGCCGTTGGTGGAGCCCAGATCCGTGAAGCGCGCATGCTTCGCGTCCACCTCGATCTTCGCGTGTCGCGAGGACATCTTCTCGTCGTCCACGCGGATGTTGTTGCCCTTGTCGCGGCCGATCTGGTACGCCCCCGGCGGCAGCAGGAATTTCGCGCCGCGATTCGCGCCGTAGATGACCTCGAGCGACGGGAACTGCGCGAGCGAGAGCTTCTTGCCGTAGATGTCGGCGATCATGCTGGTCGGCGAGCTCACGACGGTGCGGTCGCCGAGGTGCGCTTCGCCGGGCTCGTCGCCTTCAGCGGGGTGGCGCAGAAAGGCTTGATCCATCTCGCGAAGCTGGTCGAGCGTCCGAAACGCGGTCATGTCGGCCGACTTCGCGTCGCCTTCCTGCAGGGCGACGTGGAACATGTTGCTGCCGATGATGATCTCGTCGCCTGTGCGAACGACCGTCATTCCCTCGATGCGCTGGTTGTTCACATAGGTGCCGTTTCGCGAGCCCATGTCCTTGATCTCGAGCTTGTCCTCCACCACGTAGATCTTGGCGTGCTGGCGCGAGACGTTGGCGTCGGGCAGCGCGATGTCGCAGCCCGGATCGCGGCCGATGCTCGTGCGGACTTTGGCGAGCGGCAGGACGACCTTGCGCCCGAGATCGTCGGTCGAAACGAGTGCGTACATGCACATCCCCGAATGGTGGAGAACGACGCATTTCAACCTGACGATCCGCGGAGTGTCAATCGGAGAAAATTCTCGACAGCTACGTCCTGAAAATGGTAACAATTGCGCATCGAACGACCGGTGAAAATTTTTCGCCCGCACCGGTCCCCGTCGCGTGGCGAACCCGAAAACACGGCGCGTGATCCGGAGAACACGATCATGTCCGAAGGCAAGAAAATCCGCCCGCGATTGCGAACCTCGCCAATAGCGAAATCCGCGGAGACGGACGACCCGGCTCCCTCCGGATCGGACTGGCTTCGGGGCGCGTTCTTCGATGCGTCCTCGAATATCGTCTGGGCGAAAGACCTCGATGGACGTTTTCTCATCGTCAATCGGCGGACGGTCGAGGTCCTCGGTTTGCCCGAGGATCGGATCATCGGACGGACGGTGCACGATCTCTTCGGACCGAAACTCGCCGACGACTACTCGGCCAACGACCGCGAAGCAGTCGAGGCCGGCCATCCGGTGCCATTCGAAGAGCGCGCCATGTTTCCCGACGGCGAACACACTTTCTGGTCGCTCAAGTTTCCGATTCGCGATCCCGAGGGCGGCATCGCCGCGGTGGGCGCCATCTGCACCGACATCACGGCGCAGATCCAGCATCGACGCGCCCTCATGGACAGCGAGGCGAAGTTCCGCTCCTACATCCGGCACGCACCCGTCGGCGTGCTCGTCGCGGACTCCAAAGGCCGCCATGTCGAGGCGAACCGCGCGGCGGAGACGATACTCGGGTTCGGACCGGGAGAAATTCTCGATGTGTCCGTGGCCGAAATTCCCGTCCTTGAGGATCGGGACAAGGGCCGCCGACATTTTCAGCGCGTTCAGGCAGAGGGATATGCCGAGGAGGTGATCCGTCTGCGCCGGAAATCGGGAGGCACGGTCTGGGCGCGCCTTCGCGCGGTGAAAATCGATCAGGACCGGTTTCTCGCGACCATCGAGGATCTGACGGCGCGGCTCGAAACCGAGCGGGCGCTGCGCGAGATCGAGGAGACGTTCCGACTCATCACCGAGAACATGACCGACATGGTCTGGATCACGGATTTGGATTTCCGCGTCGTCTTCGCGAGCCCATCCGTGATGAAACTTCGCGGATTCACCATGGAAGAACTGCGTGCGATGCCACTCGAACGGCAGGTCACGCCGGAGTCACTCGGGCACCTCGCCGAGACGATCGCCCGCGAAGTCACACCCGAGCGGCTCGCCGACCCTTTCGCCAGCATCCTGCAGACCATGGATCTCGAGTTCGTCTGCAAGGATCGGTCGACCATTTGGGTCGAGGCCAGGACATCGTTGCTCCGCAATCCGGATGGAACTCCACGCGGATTTTTGGGCCTCGGGCGCGACATCACCGAACGCCGGCGTCTCGAAGCGAAAATCCGGCATCAGGAGATCCTGTTGCGCGAGGCGGTCGAAATCGCCCATCTCGGCGCGTGGGAGTTCGACCCCGTCACGCGGGATGGGTCCTGGACCGACGAGACCGCGCGCATTCACGATCTCGAACCGGGAACGGACATCAGTGCGTCCTTCGGCATGAGCTTCTACGAAGGAGAGTCGAAAGAAAAAATCGAAGCCGCCGTGAACGCGGCGATCGAACGCGGAACGCCCTACGACCTCGAACTGGAAATGGTCACGGCGAAGGGCGCGCGCAAATGGGTGCGTACGATCTGTCACCCGGTCGTGGAGAACGGCAAGGTCCTGCGCGTGCGCGGTTCGTTTCAGGACATCAGCGAGCGAAAACGTGCCGAGGCGGAAAACGCGAAGTTGCAGGGGCAACTCGCCCAGGCCGCCAAGATGGAAGCCATCGGGCAGCTCGCGGGCGGTGTCGCGCACGACTTCAACAACCTGCTCACCGCGATCCGCGGCTTCGCGGATCTTATTCACGACGCCCTTCACCCCGGCGACCCGCTCCGGGCCGACGTTTCGGAGATCCAGAACGCGGCGGATTCCGCGGCGAAGCTGACCCAACAGCTTCTGGCGTTTTCGCGCCGTCAGATCATCGCGCCGCGCGTGCTGGACCTGAACGAGGTCATCGCGAGCGCCGAGAAGATGATTCGACGGCTCATCGGCGAGGATATCGACCTGCTCTTCACCCCTTCGCGGAGCCTCGGCACGGTTCTGGTCGATCCCGGCCAGATCGAGCAGATTCTGGTGAATCTGTCGGTCAACGCGCGCGATGCAATGCCGCACGGAGGCAAACTCACGTTCGAAGTCACGAACGTCGCATTGGACGAGTCGCATTGCCAGGTCTGCGACGAGATCATTCGCGGAAACCATGTCCTGCTCGCGGTCAGCGACACGGGCATCGGCATGGATGAACAAACGCGGATGCGGATCTTCGAGCCGTTTTTCACGACGAAGGAAAAAGGGCGAGGCACCGGGCTGGGACTCGCCACGGTTTTGGGAATCGTCCACCAGAATCGCGGGCACATCAACGTCTATTCCGAGCCGGAACGGGGAACGACTTTCAAGGTCTACCTGCCGCGGGTTCACGAGCAGCCCGTGGAAGTTCCGCTTTCGACGGATCCCGGGCCGACCGAAGGAGGTGAGACGATTCTGCTGGTCGAGGATCTCGATCTCGTCCGCCGACTCGCGAAGCGGACGCTGGAAGAGCGTGGCTACACGGTGCTCGAAGCCGGCCACGGCGGCGAGGCGCTCATTGTCGCGGAACATCACGCCGGAACGATCGACCTGCTCGTCGCCGACGTGGTGATGCCGCAGCTCGGCGGTCGGCAACTCTACGAACGCCTCCGCGTCAGCCGGCCCGACATGCACGTGCTCTACATGTCGGGATACACCGAAAACGCGATCGCCCACCACGGAATTCTCGAACCTGGCACGAACTTCATCGGCAAGCCGTTCCAGCCCAAGGACTTCGCGCGCAAGGTGCGCGAGGTGCTCGACGCGTGACGTGCGTGTTGTGCGTGTTGTGGCCCGGCGGGCGCACCCAAAGAAAAACCCCGGCGCGGGCCGGGGTTTTTCGTTCGTGTTGTCAGAGCGCGACTGGCACGATCACCACTTCACGCCGAGCGCGGCGAGTTCCGCCGGCGCATCGAGACCGTTGAGCTTCGACGACAGCGCGTGCTGGTTGTAGTCGATGCGCAGGTCGTTGGCGATCAGCGATCCGCGGATGCCGCCCAGCGCCTTCTCCGGATACGGCAGGAAGTAGCTGTTGTCGGGCGTGAACTGATTCTGCGCGTAGAAGTGAATCGACTGCAGCAGCGCCACGCCGTATTTCTTCTGCGCCTCGACATCGCCGAGCGCCTTGGCGGTCAGGTAGTTCTCGGCCAGCGATTCGGACCGCGCCGAGGTCGGCGTGGTGCGCGGCGGGCGCGAGTTGTCCGCGCCGCCCAGGTAGTCGGGGTAGAACCCCTTGGGGTGGCCGGGCTGGAACTGGTGCTTGATGACCGCGTCGGCGTGCGAGTACGCGACCTTCTTGTACTCTTCCTTCAGCGCGGGGTCGGTCTCGATCCGCGCCATGCGCGCGAACGCCTGGCCCACCCAGCAGTAATCGCCGACCGAATTGTGGCCGGCTTTTTCCCACAGCTCCTTCTGGCCGGGCGCAAGGTCCTTGGCCGCGTCGAGCCACTTCTTGTCCTGCGTGCGTTCATAGAGACGCACCAGCGCGAGCATCGCCTCGCCCGGATAGTATCGCGCCTGCTCCTTGGGCGCCTTCTTGTTCAGCGCCTGATCGAAGGTCGTATAGAACAAGCCCTTCTGGGGCATTCGGTAGTAGAGGATCGAGCTGCCGATCTTGTCGCGGAATTCCTTGTCCTGCGGGGTCATCACGTCCTCGGGAATCACGGCGTACGCGAGCGCGACCAGAGCGTTCGTCCCGAGCACCGACTGCGTCTTTTCCATGACAAGCGTGATGTCCGGCGCTTCCTTGGGATTCTGCGTGGAGGCGAGAAGGAAGTTCAGGCCGCGGCGACCGGCATCGGCGTACTTCTTGTCCTTCAGGTGGTTGTAGGCCTCGAAGAGGCCATAGACCGAACCGGCGTGGCGGACGATGCCGTAGTTCTTCGCGATCTCGTCCTCGTTCGGCCAGTAGATGTACCAGAACTTGCCCTTCTCATCGTTGACGCGCGCGAGGTAGTCGGCGTTCAGGATCGCCGAGGCCTTGAGCGATTCGGTGGAGATCGGCGGGAGCATGTTCTTGCCGCGATACAATTCGAGCGGCTCGCCGATCTGCGCGGCCTTGTCGATGAAGGTCTTGGTCGTGAAGGCGTGCAGTTCGGCGGTCTTCCAGGCCTCGCGGTCGTTGGCGGTTTTCTGGGCGAGGTCGCGCAGTTGCCGCTTGACGAGCTTCCAGCCCATGTAGCGGGTCTCGCCCTTCATCGCCCACCCTTTGTAAAGGGCGTATTCGGGGACCTGCGCGCCGGTTTTTCCGTCCTTGACCATCGCGAAGCCGAAGACCGCGTTCTCGGTCTGGTCGTCGATCTTCTTGAGAGCGGACTTTTCCTTGCCCGCGCCGTCGAACTCGAGCTTTTTCATCGAGTCGATCACGCCGACTTTGATGCGCACCTTGCCGAGATCCGCCTTGAAATCCACGAATTTCGGATCGGTCGCGACCTTCTTGACCGCCGACGCGAAAGCCTTGGCATAGTCACTGCCGAGTTCGACCGCGATGATCGGCTGCTTGGGCGGCAGGAACACTTCGACCGTGGCGCCCGCGCCGCCGATGGCTGACCAATCGGCGGACAGCGTCGCCGCGCCGCCGGCTTCGAGCCCTTTGCGCGCGGAATCGAGCAGGGCTTTTTGCTGCTCGACCGTGAGCTGGATATCGCCGCTGTAGGGCTGGATGGACTGGACGCCGCTTTGACAGGCGGCCCCGAGAATCGACATCGCCGCGAGGGCGAAGACGAGAATCGCGAAACGTTTCCGCATGACTCCTCCATTTCCGTGATGACATCGGACAACCGGGGCGCCGCTCGGGTTCGGCGCGACGCGCCGCATCCCTCGCCACCCACGGTGATACAAGGTGTCTCTTTTACATGCCGAAATTCGTGAATGCAATCCGCACCGAACCGGCTTCTCGGGGCGATCAGAAGGCGTTGCCGACGGTGATGTAGAACTCGCCGATGGACTCGTCGGGCTCCCGGTTCAGTTTGAATCCGTAGTCCGCGGAGATGGGACCGACGGGGGTAATGTAGCGGACGCCGAGGCCTGCCGTGGTGCGCAGCTTGTCGAGGTAGAACTCCTTGAACTCGCTCGTCACGTTGCCCGTATCCCAGAATGTCAGAATGCCGACGTTGGTGTCGCCGATCGGCACACGCGCCTCGACGTTGGAGTAGCCGAAGAAATACCCCCCGATGGGCGTGTTCGTGCCTTCCGCCATGGGGCTGATCTGATCCTGGCCGAAGCCGCGAACGGTCGTCGAGCCACCCAGATAGAACCGGCGGTTGATCGGCACCGTGTCCGTCTCGCGCAATTCCTGCAGGTGGCCCGACTTGACGTTGAACGCGAGAACGGGACCGTTCTTCGCCTTCCACAGGCGAAAGACCGGGTAGTAGTACGAAAGCTGGCCGACGGCCTTGAGGTAGTTGATCTGCGAGAGCAGCGGCGGAGAGCCCCACTCGAGCATGACCATATAGACCTTGCCGTCGGTGGGGTTGAACGGATTGTCCCGGCTGTCGCGCGTGAGTTGCGGCGTCAGCGTGGCGATCTGCACCTCGCCGGCCTCCTGGTCCTCCACATCCGGGCTGATGTTGAACAGGAAGTCGCGGATGTAGGCGTACGACAGTTTGCCCGACCAGTACTTGGAGAGCGTGCGCACCGTCTCGTTTCGGCGCGTCGATTTCTGATTGTAGAAAAACTTGGGGAAGTCGACGAAAAGGCCCGTCGTGACCGACAGCTCGCGCAGGTCATAGCCGATCTGGTGGCGCTGATCGTCCTTCACGACCACGTCGCCATCTATCGGCACGCGCGCCACCCACGGCCACACGAAGTTGAGCGCCGTGGTGCGTTGGTCGAATCGGAACGACTCGTCGCGGAAATAGACGTCGTTGCGGATCGAGAGCTTGCGGCCGTGCCCCGCGAGGTTGCGGTGGCCGATCTCGAACGCACCCTGATAGCCCGAATAGGTGTTGTAGCCGAGTCCGCTCTCGATATAGCCGGAGTTGCGTTCCTCGACCGTGACGAGCAGGTCCACGGTCTTTTCGTCGATCTCCTCGTCCACGGGGCGGACATCGACCGACGAAAAGAACCCGAGCTTCATGACCTGCTGCTGCGACGCGAAGACGTCCTCATAATTGAACGGGTCGCCCTTGGTGACGAACAGCTCGCGCAGGATGACGTGCTTTTTCGTCAGCTTGTTCCCGTGCACGTAGACGTCGCCGTAGAAATACTGATCGCCCTCGGTGAAGTCGAAACGGACGTCCACCAGCGTGCCGTCCTCGGAAACCTTGATCGTCTCCTTGATGCGCGCCTTGATGTAGCCGCGCGTCAGGTATTTCGCGATCATCTTGGTGCGCGTTTCCTCGACCTTGAACGGATTGTAGGGGTTGCCCTGCACCAGCCCGGCTTCCTCGAGCGGCCCCTTGAGCCGGTCGCGCTTGAGCACCTTGTTGCCGACCAGTTCCACGTTGTTGATCTTGGCCTGCGGGCCCTCGGAGACGACGATCGTCAGGTGGATCTCGCCCGTCCCCTCGTCGATCTCAGCACTCCTGTGCGTGATTTTCGCCGAGATGAATCCGTTTTCGTTGTAGTGGTTGATGACGTTCCGAAGGCTCTTGTCGAAGTCCTCGGCGACGAAATACGAGCCCGCGTCGAGTTTGTCTTCGAGGGCCTCGTCGTCGTAGCTCGCATTGTTCTTGAAGTCGATGTCCTCGACCGCGTACTTGCGCCCCTTGGCGAGCGTGAATTGCAGCCGCTTGACCCGCTGCCCCGTCTCCTCGTCCGTGAGTTCCTCGAACGCGCCCTGGGCCTGCGCATCGAGGTAGCCGCGCGCCTGGAAATACTGCTCGATTTTTTCCTCATAGGGTTTCACGATCCACTGCGTGAATCGACGGTTGTTCTCGACATCGAGGTGGTCGTTGATCCTCCACTTCTTTTGCGCGCACGTGTAGCACTCGTCGTCGTAGGCGATGTCCACGCGCGGTCCGACATCGAGACGCAGCGTGAAAAACATCCGCGACTTCACATCCTCGATGCGGACCGTCTGCGGGTCGTCGAGTTCGATGTCGCCGACGCGCGCCTCGAAGTACTTCTGCTTTTTCAGCCACACCTTGAGCCGGTCGAGACCGTCGTCCACGCGCTCCCGGCTGTACGGCATGCCTGATTTCCACTTCAGTTTGCGCAGGATCTTCTCGCGGCTGTAGGGTCCCAAGTCGCCGAGGATGGCGATTTCCTGAACGTCGTACTGCTGTCGCTCGTTGATCTCGATGCGCAGGTCGACCTTGTTGTCTTCCTTGAGCTTTGTCTTCTCGTAACGGATCTGGGCCTGCGCCTTGAGGTGACCGATGTCGCGGTACGCGTCCTTGATCTTCTGTTCCCAAACGGGAAGGTCCTCGAGCCGGAAGTCGTCGCCCATCTGAATGCCGAGCGTGTCCTCGACGATGTCGGCGTAATTGAGGTCGCGCATGCCGCGAACCTCGATGTCGCGGAGCTGATAGCGCGGATAGATTTTGACGGTGACGTTGAGCCCCTCGCCCGAACGTTTCGCCTTCACCACCGCGTTGTCCACATAACCGAGCAGATAGAATCGCCGCAGCGACGAACGCACCCGCCAGCGCGTGAGTGGCCGGTCCTTCTTGATCTTGCTGACGCGTTTGATCTCGGCGTCGGACATCCATTTGGGAATCTGGTACTCGATGGCAAGGACCTTGAGGCCCCACATGTCCTCGCCGACGAGCTCGTCCACGCCGCCGCCCTCGCCGGCCTCGGGTTCGACGTCGGTCATCAGCACGTCGCCCTCGGGTCCGGCGGGCACGGGCTCCTGCGCGCGGACCGGTCCAGCCGCGGCGAGCAGCAGAAGCATCAGGAAAATGTGAACGCGACGATTCATCGAGTTCCTACTGGAAATCCACTTTGAGTTTCAAACCCGTCCCGAACGCGCCGGACGGCGGAGCGTCCTCGTAGCCCGCCATGTTGCTCCACGAGCCGAGGCCCGCGACGTAACGATAGAAGTCGTATTCAATTTCCGCTCCCAGCGTCTGGTCCACCAGGCCGCGGTACATCTTGAGGTTCAGATCCTTCTCCAGTTCGCTGCCCACCTGCAACCGGCTCGTGCCGCTGCTCGAGTCGATGCCGACCTCGAAGCCCGACTGCCCCGTGAGCTTGCTGAGCTGGTTGCCGACGAGCGACTGCGCCGCCAGCGCCGCCGCCTCGTCGCCCGACATGCCCGAACCCTGCGCCTGGAAGTCGTCGTAACTCGCGCCCGTGGCGAGCAGGAAGAAGATGTCGCGCTCACCCTTGGGCGGATCGGACGAGAGCGTCATTTTGTAGCGGATCGGATTGCCCGCGACGTTGACGAAGATCTTCGTGCCCTTCACCTCGGTCTTCGCGTTCACGTCGAAGCTCGGGAAGATGCGCTGCTCGTCGTAAAACTGGATCGTGACATTCGACAGGTCGTAGGTGTTTTGCAGCACCATCGCCCATCCCTTCACCACGTCCACCGAACCCTTCATGCCGGGCTGCGCGTTCGAGCCGACGAGCACGAGGTCGAAGCGTGTTTCGATCTCCGCGAGATTCGACATGAAGCCCACGTCGCCGTCGGCGCGAAGGGCGATGTTGAAAAAGATGCTGTCCTCTTTTTTCTCGTAGGTCTCGCGCCCGCTCGATTCCTTCTGACGGCCGAATTCCGATAGCTGCTTGAACAGGTACGGCACGTCGATGGGATACGTGACGACCGCCTTGTCCACCACGACCTCGCCCGAGACTTCCATTTTGCCCCGGTTCGCACCCCGGTCGATGGTCTGCACCGCCAGGTCGATCTTACGCACGGCGAGTTCGACGTACGGGTCCATGCCCGTCTTGATGCTGTCGGCCTTGATGAACACGCGCATCCGCGTGATGTCGTCCTGGAGCTTGGGATCCGCGAGCGCGATATCGCCGCCGCCGCGCAGGCTGCCGCCGCCGATCCGCGCGTCGAGCCGGTCGATCTCCACGCGGTTGTTTGCGTACGCAATGCGGACGTTCACATGGTCGACCGGCGTGGGCACCCCGCGCATCGCGAACGACGCGTTGTCGACCGTGACGAGCGCCTTGGCCTGCGTCGCGTCGAAATTGTCGGGCAGCGACGCCTGCACCACGAGCTGGCCCT
Organism: Deltaproteobacteria bacterium; assembly: GCA_020845895.1. NCBI lineage: Bacteria > Pseudomonadati > Myxococcota > Myxococcia > Deltaproteobacteria bacterium. The sequence continues at coordinate 17,326 of JADLEX010000009.1, forward strand.
TCGCCTCGGCGAGCGCGTCGGCGAACTCCTGCGCCACGCTCATGTCGGCGCGCAAATCGACGTTGATGAGCCCGCCGCCCTGGTTCACGTCGAGATGCAGTCCCTTGCCGCCGATCTGGAAGTTCTCGATGGCGAGCTGCTTGTTCTGGTACGTCACGAGCAACGGCTGCGCCACGCCGGCGTCGTTCTGATTGCGGATGATGAGACGGTTCTTGCGGAAGTAGAGTTCGTCGAGATTGGTCGCGATGCGGATCGCATCGGGCGCGGCGAGCGTGCCGTCCAGGTCGATGACGCCGTTGATCCGCCCCTCGACGATGCTCGCCTTCTCCTCTTCGTCGTCCTTCTTCTTCTTTTTCTCCAGCGTGTCTTCCCTCGACTTCAGCGCGCCGAGGAAATTCGTGTAGTCGAACTTGTCGAACTTCACCTGACCTTTGACGTTCTTCGCTCCATCGAGCTGCGCGACGATGTCGATCTTGATGTCGCCCAGCGGGCGGGCCGGGTCCGCGCTCACCGGCGGCGGTACGGGCGTGGTGAAATCCTCGGGGTGATCGAGCACGTCCTCCGCCGACGACACCGTCGTATCGGTCGGAGCCAGTTCGGGCGATGCTCCGGGCGCAACCGGCGTTTCGCTCTTGTCCGACTTGCTGTTGTATCGACGCACCGCCCACTCGCCTTCGCGCGTCGTCTCCGCGGCGGAGAGCTTCACGTTCTCGCGACCGGCGAGCAGCGATCCCTTCACCGTCGCCGTCATGTTCTTCAAATCGACGTCGATGACGCTGTCGCCGAGCGCCATGTTGTCGAAGCGCGCATTGAGGATACCCAGGTGCACCTTCGCTTCGGGATCTTTCACGGAGCCCGACGCCGCGACCTTCAGGTCGATGTCCGCGACGAGCGGCACCTCCTGCTTGCGCAAAATGTCCGACGAGCGTTCGTTCAAACCCGCGCTCGCAAGATCTAGCTGGAGCTTGCCCGTCGCAGGATCGAATCCGCCTTTGGCCTGGATGCGGATCTCGTTCCATTGATCCTGCGGCAGCCGGTTGGCCGCGTCGGCGCGCGACGCGTCGTCGGGCCGGGGCGGCGCGAGCTTGACGATCGACAGATCCTTCAGGTTCACCGCGCCGCCCTCGAGGCTCGCGACCAGCGCGATGGACTTGACGTTTTCGCCGTACGCCTTGAGTTCGGTGATCGTCAGGTTCGTGTCGCCGGTCAACTTGTTCGCGGGACCGCTGATCTTGGCCGTCAGACCGATTTTGCCCGCGACATCGAGCTGCGACTGCCCCGCGATGGCGAGCAGATCGCCGATCTCGGCGGACGGAATCTTCACGTCGGCCACAATCGTCGGCGACGACCCGGCGAGGTTCACATCGGCGGTCGCCTCGATCACGGCGGCTTTGTTGCGAATCACGAGATTCTTGACAGCGAGCTTCTTGCCCTCCATGGCCACCTTGCCGTTCACCGAGTCCACGCCGAAGGTGTCGTAACGCACGTTCTTGATGTCGAGGCCCACGTCGAGGTTCGGGTTCGACGCCGATCCTGCCACCTTGCCCTGCACATGCACCGATCCCGCGATCGGCTTGCCCATGATCGGCGAAAATTCCGACAGATCCTTGGCGTCGACGAGGAACGACAGCGCGAGGCCGACCTCGGGCAGCGCGACCTTGCCGTCGGCCGCGATGCGCGTCTTCGCCGTCGTCACCTCGGCATGGTCGAGACGCACCCCCTTGGGTGTGTACCCCGCGTCCACCTGCACGCCGACCTTGGGGATGCGCACGAGGTCCTGATACGCGACGTTGGCGATGGCGAGGCTCACGCTGTTTTCGAGCGACATCTCCGCGCCTTCGCCGCCGAGTTGGCCGTGCGTGTTCACGTCGCCGGTCAGCGTCGCGGCAACGCCCGTGCCCTTGATGCCGAAGTCTTCCATCGCGCGGCCGACGTTCAGGTTCGTGAGCGACACGTTCGCGTCGAGCGGCATCGCGCCCTTGAGCCCCAGATCCGCGCCGACCTTGATCTCGCCGCCCGCCGCGCGCAGGAACAGTTCCTTCACCGTCGCCTTGTCCTGATCGACGGCGAACAGCAGCTTCATGTCGTTGAGCGCGAGTTCGTTCACGCGGCCGTCGGGCAGGCGGATTTCGCCGCTCGCCGAGTAGTTGGGCAGCGGCGCTTCGGCGTGAATCGACAGCCCCAGCGCGCCGTCGAGCTTCGGCTCCGGCGTGACGAGCGTGTTCACCTTGCGTAGCTGCACGTTGCCGTCGAGGTCGGCGACGATCTTCATCGTCGTCATCACGTCGGTCGCGACGGCCTTGGCGTTCAGTTCCACATCGGGCACGCGGATTTCGAGCTTCGTGACCTCGCCGCCCCATTTTTTCAGCGAAAAATCGGCGTCCAGATCGAGGCGCTCCAGCGTGTCGGCCATCGTCCCCGCGCGCCACGAGCCCTGCGCGATGCGCAGCTCGGCGTGCGTGTCGCCGGTGTTGAAATCGGCGCGGGCGTCGAGGCCGATCGAGTCGATCGCGACCTCGGTCTCGAGCCCGGGCGCGGCGGGGTCCGTGTCCATGTCCATCGCGAAGCGCGTGTTGCGAATCTCGATGCTCTTCACCGTGATCGGCAGCTTCAGGTCGGGCGGGCCGGTGGACGGCTCCTCGGGTTCCTCGGGCGACGGCGGAATCGGCAGATTCGCGAGGCCGTTTTCGTCGAAGTACAGGTAGTTGCTCACGCCGTCGATCAGCACGCGATCGACGACCACCTGCCCCTTGAGCAGCGGCCAAAAACTCGTGTCGATTTCGAGCTTGCCGAGCTCGGCGAACTTGCGGCGGAACTCGCCCTTGGCCGGCGTGAAGTGTACGCCCTCGATCCGCACCGTGACGGGAAACAGCGAGAGCGAGAGCTTTTCCACGTGGATGTCCGCGCCGAGCGATTCCTCGACGCCGGGCAGCACCTTGCCGAGCACGAATCCCGTGAACGTGGTGGATTGCAGCAGGAAGTTGATCGACAACAGGAGCACGACCACGAAGCCGACGATGCCGCCGATCGCGTAGAGCAGGATTTTCGCGATGATCTTCGCGATCTTCATCGACCCGTCGTTTCGTGCGTAGTTTCCCTCACCTCTATCCCCTCTCCCTCCCAACGGGAGAGGGGTCGCGAGCGACCCGAGCCGGGGTGAGGGCTCATCGCTCGTCCTTCGGCGAGGCCGGCGGCCCGGACTCGGAAAACTCGTCGTCGTCCATCCAGTCCGGCTGATCGGCCACGCGGTACGACCCCGACGCCCACGCGCCCAGATCGATCAGCCGGCAGCGCTCCGAACAGAACGGCCCGAGCGGCTCGTCCTCGAAACGCGTCGGCCGCTCGCAGACCGGGCAACGCAGATTTTTTGACGTCGTCATTCAGGCGTCCTTCGGCATTCGTGACGGACGGCGCACCCCTGCGAAAAAGGCCCCACGCACGGTGGAGCCTTCGGGTCGCCGACGGCGCGGCGTCTCCCCAACAGGTCATCGACATCGGCGACCGTCGTCACGAACAACAGCGGGCGACGGGCCTCGAACCCGCGACCCCGAGCTTGGGAAGCTCGTGCTCTACCAACTGAGCTACACCCGCGTAAAACGTCCGGTTTTCGCCTGCAAAATCGCGCCGCGCGAACGGGTTCGAAACGTCGTTTCGCACGCCGGGGCGATGATAGAAACGCCCCGCCGGGGTGTCAAGGAAGATGGGGCCCTCACCCCCGGCCCCTCTCCCGTCAGACGGGAGAGGGGTGGCGAGCGAAGCGAGACGGGGTGAGGGCTTCTCCCCCCTCCCCCCATCGCCTACCATGCTCCCATGTCCAACCATGCGTCCATGTCCACCGAGCCCGAACGCACCGTCGCCGAGCGCTGGGAGGCCGTCACGAACTCGCCCGAGTCCGTGTACAAAAGCGTCGTCGTGCCCGCGCAAAAGATCCGGCATTTCGCCGAATCCGCGTACGTCCGCCCGATCGTCGAGGCCACCGAGCCCGGCGCGCTGTGCCTGGAAACGGGGTGCGGGTCGGGGTCGCTGTCGCTCGCGGTCGCGTCCACGGGGCGGCGCGTCGTGACGATCGACATCGCGCAGGGCGTGCTCGACAACCTCGCCGCCAACCGCGCGCGGCTTGCCGCCGAGTTTCCGGGCATGGGCGACATCACGCCGGTGCGCGGAGACATCGAGCACATGCCGTTTGACGACGGCGCGTTCGACGCGGTTTTCAGCGAGGGCGTGATCGAGCACTGGACGGACAAACCGGCGCGGCTCGCGGTCATGCGCGAAATGGTCCGCGTGCTCAAACCCGGCGGGCGTCTGGTGCTGTTCGTTCCCAACGGCCGGCATCCGCTGCACGGCTGGTGGCAGCTCACGCGCTACCCCGGCTACGCCAGCGAAAACGA
>JADLEX010000010.1 GCA_020845895.1 Deltaproteobacteria bacterium
ACGAAGCCCGTTTCCGCGAACGTCAGATCAACTCCCTCAAACGCAGGGCCAAGGAACTCGGGCTTGAAATCCTCGGAGACTTGAAAACAACGACCGCTGTTTCTTAGGAGCGAAGCGAAGGATCTGGCCCCTGCTTCGTCAAAATCTCGCGGTCACAGTCGCCCGCGCGAAAAACGGCGTGCCCGCCGTGTAATGAATGCCGTTCACCGTCTCGCCATTCGGCTCGGGGCGCGTCTCGTATGAAAACACCGCGTCTTCCCACTCGACGTCGAACACGTTGTCGATGGCCAGTTCCGCGCCCCAGGTTTTCGCGTCGTAGCCGACGACCACGTCGGTCACGTAGTACGGGTCGGCGAAGTCGCCCTGATCCAGTTCGCGCTCGCCCATGTAGCGCCCCCGGATCATGCCCCGCCATCCGGCGAGATCCGACACGCCGATGCCGTTCGTCATCAGAAAGATCGGCCCGTTGGGAATGCGTTCGCCGGTGTCGGCGAAACGCGCGTCCACATAGGCCGCGTCGGTCGCCAGATACAGCGGCTTCCAGGGCGACAGACGCACCTCGCCGTCCACGCCGCGCCGCTCGGTCTCGGCCTTGGTGGACGTGATCCCCGTTTGCGGATCGAAGACGAGATCGGTCTCCTTGTTTGCGAACCAACCCGATCCCGCGATGGTGAAGCGGTCGCCCCACGCCCACACGCGCGAGCCGATCTCGCCGCCGCGCACCTTGGGGATGGTCGGCTCCGGGTCGTTCGCCATCTGCAAGCTGGTATTCGAGAAAAACCCCTCACCGTAGTTGACGTAAATATTCCAGTCGGGCACCGGCGCGAAGATCGTCGAGATCTTCGGGCTCACGATCGAGGCGGTCTCGTTCCAGTCGCGCGGCACGTCCTGCCGGGTGTCGGCCAGATTCGTGTAGATGTTGAAGAAGCGCTCGTCCTGCGTGCCGTCGCCCGCGTAGGCGATCGCGTCGAAGCGCGCGCCGGGCACCAGTGTCAGCCAACGCGCGAGCCGCGCCTCTTCCTTCACCCACACGCCGATTTCGTTTTCCGTGAAACGCAGATCGTTGATGACGTTGAAACGCACGCGCTCCGTCGTGTTCGCGAGCACCTGATCCACATCGGCGAGCTTCCACTGCGCGCCCGCGCTCGAAATGAAACGCAGCGTCCCGGCCTTGTCCTCGCGCATGTAGCGCAGGTTCATGCCGGCCGTGTCGCGGTTGTCGCGCATCTCCTGCTGATCCCCGAGAGTCGGGTTCAACAGATAGAACGTGTAGTTGGAGAAAATCGCGCTGCGCTTGTAGTCGAAATATCCCTGCGCGCGGATGCTCTGATTGCCCGCGTCGTGATCGAGTGTCGCGCTCACCAGATGCCGGTTGCTCGTCACGCGGTCCGACGCGTCCATGCCGTCGAAGCGTCCGATGCGTCCGTCGTCCACCCACTTCGCGGGGATCACGTCGGCGGCCGCGCTGCGTTGGCCGTAATGCGCGCTCGTGAGATTGAGCGTGGTCGAACCCGGCAGCCAGGTGTGCGAACCGAAGCCGCGCGCCGCGTCGGCGAACCCGGGATCGGTGGTGCCCTCGGTGTGGTCGGTCTCGGCGGCGATGTGCGCAATGTAGGGATCGGCCAATACGCCGCCGCCCGCATAGACACGCGCCGTACCGAACATCCCCGCCGTGGTTGAGATTTCGCGATGTTCGCTCGATCGGCGCGGCACAAACACCACCGCGCCCGCCGTGGCGAAGTTGCCGAACTCGGGGTCGTAGGGGCCTTTGACGATGCGCATGGCGGCGACGGTCTCCGGAATCAGAAAGTGCAGATCGAGGTAGCCGTGGCCGTGCACCTGCGAGGATTCGTTCAGCGGTACGCCGTCGAAATACGCGGCGAGATCCTGCCCGTGCTCGGCGTCGAATCCGCGCAGGAAATATTGATACGCCTTCGCGCCGCCGGTGTGCTGCGACACGTGGATGCCGGGCACGAGACGCACCAGATCGCTTGGGTTCGCGTGGGGGAAGCTGCGGAAATCGCGGTCGCGCACGCTGTAGTCGCCCGCCGCGGACGTGGCGCGCCGCGCGCGGACCTCGACTTCTTCCAGCGCGCCGTCAGGCACGTCTGGTTCGGCCACGGCGTTTTCGGTCGCGGGTGGCGGCGTGCGGTCGCTGTCTTCGACCACCTCGCCCGCCACCACGCGTACACGGTGCTCGGGAAAGCCGTCGCGGTCACGGTCGTCGAGCACCGTGATCGACGAGCGCGACGCCTCGAAGTACGTCCAGCGGTCGAAGCGCCCGTCCAGATCCGTGTCCTGCTCGATCAGCGTCAGCGAACCCGCGTAGCCGTGATACGCCGCGTCGTAGAGCCCATCGTGGTTCGTGTCCACGCGCTGGCGGACGACGCTGCCGTCGCGGTATTCCTCGTCGGTATCCGCGCGCCCGTCGAAATCGCCGTCCATCTCGCCGCGAAACGGCTTGCCGGTCGCCGGTTCGACGTAGAGCCAGTAGTCGAGCCGCCCATCGCCGTTCAGGTCGCGCTCCTGCCGCGCGAGCCGCCCCGCCTCGTAGCGGTTCCAAAGATCGGGCACGCCATCCGCGTTCGAGTCTTCCTCGACCGCGAGCAGCCGCCCCGCGCCGTCGAGTGTGACCTTCGCACCGGACGCGGGATTCGACGGATCGCCGACGAGTCCGGGCGCGACGCCGCCGTGGGCCACGGACCAGCGGGGAATCACAAGGATCAGGAAACCCAGAAGCAGCGCCGATCGAATTCGCATCGCATCCCGCCAAAAGCATACGTTTCTTACAGAAGTAATACTGGCCGCGCAAGCCCAAAGGAGTAAGTTATGCGAAATGGCGACACAGCGCACGATTGAGGCCGGGTCGCGTTTCGAACGACTCTTGACACGAATCTTAGATTAGACTAAGTCTAAAGCCATGCACCGCGTGATCGAAGACCTGCGCGCCCACGGAATCGCGCCGACCCCGCAGCGGATCGCCGTCGCCGAGTTCGTGCTGCGCACGCACGAGCACCCGACGGCGGACACGGTGTGGGACCGCGTGCGTGAGCGCATGCCCACCGTTTCGCGGGCGACGGTCTACAACACGCTCAATCTTTTCGTCGAAAAGGGCCTGCTGCGAACGCAGGTGCTCAAAGAAGGCACGGTCGTCTTCGATCCGCACGTCGAGCGGCACCACCATTTCATAGACGAAAAGACCGGAGAGATCGTGGACATTCCGTGGAACGCTTTGCGTGTCGCGGGGGCGAACGCGCTCGATGGTTTCGATGTCCACGAGTTTCAGGTCGTGCTCAGAGGCACGCGCCGCAAGCGTTAGGGAGAGTTTTTTTCACCGGAATCTGGACGAAGTCCAATGATGGACCTCGTATAACCCTTGGGGAAGGAGATCGATATGAAACCAAAGACGCTCACCACCGCGGCGGGGATTCCCGTCGCCGACAACCAGAACGCGCTGACGGCGGGCCCGCGCGGGCCGGTGCTGGCGCAGGACTGGCAACTGTTCGAAAAGCACGCCCACTTCAACCGCGAGCGCATTCCCGAGCGCGTCGTGCATGCCAAGGGCTCGGGCGCGTACGGCACGCTGACCATCACGCACGACGTGTCGCGCTACACCAGGGCGTCGTTGTTCGCCAAGGTCGGCAAGACCACACCGTGCTTTTTGCGTTTCTCGACCGTCGCCGGTGAAAAGGGCGCGGCCGACGCCGAGCGCGACGTGCGCGGCTTCGCGCTGAAGTTCTACACCGACGAGGGCAACTGGGATCTCGTCGGCAACAACACGCCCGTCTTCTTCATCCGCGACCCCTACAAGTTCCCGGACTTCATCCACACGCAAAAGCGCGACCCGCGCTCGAACCTGCGCAGCGCCACGGCGATGTGGGATTTCTGGTCGCTCTCGCCCGAGAGTCTGCACCAGATCACGATCCTGTTTTCCGACCGCGGCCTGCCGCGCAGCTACCGCCACGTCAACGGCTACGGCAGCCACACCTACAGCTTCGTCAACGCGGCGGGCGAGCGGTTCTGGGTGAAGTTTCACTTCAAGACCGCGCAAAAGATCCAGTGCGTGACCGATGAGGAAGCCGAAAAGATGGTCGGCGCGAACCGCGAGACGCACCAGCGCGACCTGTTCGAGTCGATCGAGCGCGGCGAGTTCCCGCGCTGGAACATGAAGATCCAGGTGATGACCGAGGTCGAGGCCGAGAAGACCTCGTACAACCCCTTCGATCTGACCAAGGTCTGGCCGCACGCCGAGTTTCCGCTGATCGACGTGGGCGTGCTCGAACTGAACCGCAACCCCGAGAACTACTTCGCCGAGGTCGAGCAGGCGGCGTTCTCGCCGGGCAACGTGGTGCCTGGCATCGGCCACAGCCCCGACAAAATGCTCCAGTTCCGCATCGTGTCCTATGCCGACGCGCACCGCTATCGCCTGGGCGTGAACCACGAGTCGCTGCCGGTCAACAAGCCGCAATGCCCCGTTCACAGCTATCACCGTGACGGCGCGATGCGTTTCGACGGCAACGGCGGCGGGTCGGTGAACTACGAGCCCAACAGCTTCGGCGGCCCGGCGCAGGACGCGGCTTTTCGCGAGCCGCCGCTGCCGATCGCCGGCGACGCGGACCGCTACGACCACCGCGACGGCAACGACGATTTCACGCAGGCGGGAAACCTCTACCGGCTGATGCCGCAGGCCGAGCGCGACCGCCTGCACAGGGCCCTCGCCGGCGCCATGCGCGGCGTGCCCGAGGAGATCACCCTGCGCCAGCTCGCGCATTTCGAGAAAGCCGACCCGGCGTACGCCGCCGGCATCCGCGCCGCGCGCAAAGCCCTGGGCTGACGCGCGAAGCGCGCCCATCCTCCCTCCTTTTTCGCGCCCGGCGGCACCGATGCCGCCGGGAGTTTTTTTAGCGAATCGCGAGGATGCGACCCCGACTGACGCATCGCGGGTGGAAATGTGGACGGGGCTGCGCCCTGGAGGATTTCCCTGTCGATGTGCTATAGAATCCCTAACATGGAATCCCCCGTCGCCATCAGACCGAATGGCCGCGCAAACGGTGCGGTCCAGCAACGTCAAGTGAGCGATCGAGACCCGAGGCCGGGCGCGTTTCGATTCATCGACCTCTTTGCGGGGATCGGCGGACTTCGAACCGGGTTCGAGGCCATCGGCGGTACATGCGTCTTCACGTCGGAGTGGAACGAGTACAGTCGGCGAACCTACTTGGCCAATCACCGAGTGGATCATCCCATCGCGGGGGACTTAACGCGCATCCGGGAGAGTGAGATTCCCGATCACGACGTGTTGCTCGCGGGCTTTCCGTGCCAGCCGTTCTCGATCGCCGGGGTTTCCAAGAAAAATGCTCTGAAGAGACCGCACGGTTTTCAATGTGAGCTACAGGGGAATCTCTTCTTCGACGTTGCGAGGATTCTGGCTTTTCATCGACCGCGCGCCTTTCTCCTGGAGAACGTCAAGAATCTCGTCAGTCACGACGGCGGAAAAACGTTCCGCGTCATCCATCGGACGCTGACGGAGGATCTTGGGTACCGGATTCACTGGCGCGTCATCGACGCCAAGCCTTGGGTTCCGCAACACCGGGAACGGATCTTCATCGTGGGCTTTCGCGAGCCAAGCGACTTCTCATTGGACGATCTCCGCGCCCCGACCGCTTCGAGCGGACCGACGCTCTCCGCAGTCCTTCATCCGGAAGACGGAAGCGAAGTCGTCGAACCTCCGTACACCGTTGGACCTCGCGGTGCCGTCTCGCCGAAATACGGACTCAGCGAGCACCTGTGGAACTATCTTCGTGAATACGCCGAGAAGCATCGCGCGAAGGGCAACGGATTCGGATTCGGTCTCAACGGTCCGGGGGACGTCGCAAGGACTCTGTCCGCCCGATACTTCAAGGATGGCTCGGAAATCCTGATACGGCGCGCGGGGAAGCAGACGCCGAGGCGACTTACGCCACGGGAGTGCGCCCGCCTGATGGGCTTCGACCGACCGGGGCGCGAACCGTTTGTCATTCCGGTGTCCGACACGCAGGCATATCGACAGTTCGGCAACGCCGTGGTCGTGCCCGTCGTGGAGGCCGTCGCAAGGTGCATGGCCCCGTATATCGGGGGTGAAGAGACGGTGTCGCCGCCGGTTCGGTCTCGACGGATACAACTGGGCTTGGGCATTGGCTGACATTCTCGATCGTGCATCCAGAAGCCGTCTGATGTCGGGGATTCGTTCGAAAAATACCCGGATCGAGATCAGTCTCCGCCGGGGTCTGCACGCGCGGGGATTTCGGTATCGCCTCCATGACCCGAAGATCCCCGGCAGACCGGACCTCGCATTTCCGAAATACGGTGCGACGGTCTTCATCAACGGCTGCTTCTGGCACGGTCACGACTGCGAGTTGTACCGGCTCCCGAAAACCCGAACTGAATTCTGGCGAAAAAACATCGAAACGAATGTCCAACGGGACCATCGGGTAAAGACGGAATTGGCCAAGCTTGGATGGCGTCAATTCGTGATCTGGGAGTGCTCCATCCGCGGAACTGGTCGGAGGGATTTCGACGCCGTCATCGACAATGTCGCCGCGTGGTTGCGTTCCGTTCGCCACTTCGGGCAAATCCGGGGTCGCCGGACATGACTGCCTCCCGCGAACTTCGAAGTTGGCTGGATGACATGTCAGGGATTCCGGCTGTATGGTTTTCGAAGCGCCTGTCCGCCAACGACACCAAGGCCTCGGGCGGCCATCAGGCGGGACCGTACCTCCCAAAGGACGTCTTCTTCCGCGTGTTTCCGGGTCTTCACCGCGAAACGGACCTCAATCCGGAGACGTCGATCCGATTCGACATCGATTCCCATGCAGACACACGTCAAGTGAGAGCCATCTGGTACAATAACAAGTTCCACGGCGGGACGAGGGACGAAGCGCGGTTGACGCGCTTCGGGGGCGGCTCCTCAGCTCTGCTGGACCCCGACAACACGGGTGCGCTTGTTCTGTTCGCTTTCGTCGCCGCTGCCGACGGACAACACCTTCATTGCCGCGCATGGGTCTGCCGCTCAGCTGTCGAGGAAGAACACGCATCCGAAAGATTCGGCGTCGTGGACCCCGGAGAGTGGATATCGTGGACGACCGACGGAGTCTGGGCCGCACACGGTCTTCACACTCCCGGGACGGCCCGCGCAGACTGTCGCTTGACCCCGGCCGAGATTCCTCCCGAGTGGCTAAGAGGGTTTCCACGTGCGACGGAAATCGTTCGCCGGGCCGTCGAACTGCGCCCGTTACGTCATCTGGATGTTGACGCCCGGTTGCTGCGTCGCCGCGACTGTGAATTCGAGATTTTCCGCAGCCTGGAAGAAACCGTCGAGTTGCCCATCGTTCAGCGAGGGTTTCCGACACTCGATCAGTTCCTCGAACGCGCCCAGACGATCCTTCAACGTCGAAAGGCCCGATCGGGTCGGTCGCTGGAATTGCACGTGCGGGAAATCCTGATCGAGGAGGGCCTTCGGGAGCACGAGGACTTTTCGTATCAACCCGAATCGGACCCAGGAAAACGGCCGGACTTCTTGTTTCCATCGGAGAGTTCTTACAAGAACGCGGCGTTTGACCCTCGCGCTCTGCGCATGCTGGCCGTGAAAACGACGTGCAAGGACCGTTGGCGCCAGATCATCAACGAGGCCGATAGGATTCCGCGAAAACACCTCCTGACCCTTCAGGAGGGCATTTCCGAAAACCAGTTTCGCGAAATCTCGGGTGCTGGTGTCACGCTGGTCGTTCCGACCGGTTTGGTCAAATCCTACCCGCCCGCGATCCGGGCGTCTCTCTTGCCTCTTTCCGCTTTCGTCGGCGAAGTTCGCCCTCCCTCGCGCTGACGGGCATCCGATTCTTCCGCCGCGCACCTGGACACAGCCCGAAAACCCGTCCCGGTGACGCGCCTTTTCACCCCCGCCGCGCGGGAGTATGTTGTGTCCCCTCGTATCGAGGAAACTGGAGTGCGTCATGATCCGTGAGGCGTGGGTGCGTTGGGCGGTGTTCGCCGTGGTTTCGATGATGGTGTTCGCGACCGGTTGCGGCTGCGGCGACGACGATGACGACCCTTCGACCGGCTCAGGGTCTGACGACGACGTTGCGGATGACGACGCAACCGACGACGACGCCGCGGACGACGATGCGACGGATGACGACGCCGGCGACGACGACACGTTTCCGCCGCTGCCGGACGACGACGATGACGCCGCCGACGACTGGGTCCCATCCGCCGTTTTGCCGATCGAGGTGCATCCGCTCCAGCGCGGGCTCGCCACGCTGCGCGGCCTGATCCACATGCACTCGGTCTATTCGCACGACGCGTGCGACGGCATGCCCTTCGTGGACGGCCACCCCAACTGGCCGTGCTTCAATCAGCTCCGCGTCGCGATCTGCACGACGAATCAGCAGTTCGTCTTCCTCACCGACCACAACGATCCCTTCGTCAATTACGAGTTCCCCGACGTGCTGCTCTACGTCGAGGAAGAGGGCGATGAACTCCTCTACGAGGACGGCGACCCCTTCGCCAACGTCATCACCTGCCCCGATGGCAACCAGGCTATTGTGACCGCGGGCAATGAGAACAGCCTGATGCCGCTCGGCCTGCGTCGCATGCCCGACGGCGATGCGAACGCGCGCAGCGCGATCCTCGACGGCGAAACCGTCGAAGCCATCAACGCAATGAAGGACCTGGGCGCGATGGTCTTCGTGCCGCACTCCGAGGGCTGGACGACGGACCAGATCCTCGCGCTGCCGATCGACGGCCTCGAGGTCTACAACCTGCACGCGAACATCGACCCGAGTATTCGCGAGGACTATCTCGGCCTGCCCTCTCTGAGTTTCATCTTCGACATCCTGGACATGATCACGCCGCTCGACGAGGCCGCGCACGCCGACCTGTTCCTGCTCGCGTTCCTGAGCGAGAGCGCCCCCGCGCGCATGCACTGGGACAAGGTGCTCTTCGACCGCCGCACCGTCGCGAGCATTGCGACCGACGCGCACCGCAACGCGTTGCCGTTTCCGCTCCTGGACGGCGACCGCGCCGACAGTTACCGGCGCATGATGCGCTGGTTCGCCAACTACGTGCTCGTCGGCGAGCGCGACATCGAGACGATCGAGGAAGCCGTGCATCTGGGGCGCATGTACGGCGCGTTCCAGGTCTTTGGCGAGCCGGTGGGCTTCGACTTCCACGCCGAGGTCGGCGAGGAGATGTTCGAGATGGGCGACGAGGTTCCCGCGGGCGACAGCCCCATGCTCGTCGTGAAAGCGCCCACGATGATCAACATGCCGACCGACGCCGAGACGCCGGACATCACGATCAAACTGTGGCGCGCGAACGGCTCGGGGGGAGAATTGATCGAGTCTTCCGACACGGGCTCGATTGAAGTGCCCGCGGACGAGGCCGGCGCGTACTACGTCACGGCGACGATCGTGCCCAAACACCTCGCTCGGTGGCTGGGCGACGACGCCGACAAGTTCGTCCGCGAGTACCCGCTGATCTACGCAAACGCGATCTACCTGACGGCGGACTGAGCCGCGCGGGCGCGTCGCGGGGAGGATCGCATGACGGCAACCCGAATCGTCCAGGTCGTCAGCGCATTGGTCTTCGTGTTCGCGTTCAGCGGATGCGTGGCGGACGATTCCGACGAGGACGACGCGGCGAGCCGGCCGATTCCGAACGGCGATGATGACGATGCCCTCGCCGACGATGATGCCGACGACGACACGTGGCCGCCGCTGCCGGACGACGATTCGTTTTCAGACGACGACGCATCCGACGACGACGCGGATGACGATGCCGACGACGACTCGGGCGACGACGACACGCTCCCCCCGAACGAGCCGAACCCGAACGCCAAAGCCGACGCGTTCAAGCTGTTTTATCGCGAGCGCGTGTCGCGCATCGCGCTGGCCTTCAACCGCTTCGCGCTTTCGGGCGACGCCGTGTTCGGCGCGGCGATCGGCAAGAATTTCGTCGCGCGCTCGGGCAACGAATACGAGGTGGTGCCCGGCCCCAACGACAACAATCCCATCGGCATGTCCACATGGGGCGCGTGGAAGCTCTATCAGGCCATCGGCGGGCGCGATCTGGAACTCACGCTCATTCGCATGTTCGAAGGGCTTGCGTTTTATGAAGCGGTGACGGGCCACCCGGGCCTGACGGTGCGCGAGGCGCTGCCCGGCTGGACCCGCGTGATGGACGGCGTGGCGGATACCGTGACGCGCACGCGCGACGGCGCGCCCATCGGCCTGCCCGATCCCAACGCTCCGGCGCTGGAGCAGGAAATCCTCGACACGTTTTACGACGGCATCGTCGTGACCTATCGCGAGGACCCGCTCGAGTATTACTTCAACTTCAAGCCGGTCAACGAGGTCACGGAGTTTTCGATCACGATGGTGTTCGAGGAACTGCCAAACTACCTGCGCATCAGCAACTGCTGTTCGTCCTGGATGCACACGCAAAAGGGCGACTGGATCGGCGCGTGGTGGGGCAACCACAATTCGCGCGACAACATGACCGACTACGTGATGGGCTACATCGCCGCGTTCGAGGCCGAGGCCGTGCGCGGCTTGCCCGCCGACCTTGCCGCCGCCGCGACGAAGGCCGCGAACGCCGCGCGCCGCGTGGGCGACACGACCGTGGCAAACGGCAACATCCAGATGACGGTGGACGAGCGCTTCGATTACGAAACGCTCAGCCCCGCGGGCGAGGTCGGCCCCGACGGCCTGTCGAGCTGGCAGGATCTGGGCAGCATCAGCTCGTGCCCGATGGCGTATCTGGCCAGAGCGATTTCGACGCCGGGGCTCTCGTCGCCCGTGCCGGCGGTGCCGCTGCCCGGGGCGATCGAGCGCGACTGGCTGATCGACCTGTTCCACCAAATCGGCATCGATCTGCCGCTGCCGGTTTGGGATTGCCGTTCGGTGGACGACGCGTTCGTCGGCCTGACCTGGGGCGACATCCTCACCATCGAAATCTTCGGCACGCCGCTGCCCGATGTGCTGCGCAATCTCGCGGCGGTCTTTCCCGACCTCTTCCCTGATCTGTTCGGCGGCATGATGGATGACTTCAAGGAACTCGAACTCGGCGCCGTGGGCCTCGCCGAATACGCCCAGCTTCGCGGCGACGCCGGGCTGTACGACGACGCGCGCCAAACGCTGTGGCACCTCATCGAGATCCAGCGCCTGCTCGCCGAGATCGTGTACGGACTGGGCGCCGACGCCGCTTTCGCCGCGCGATACGACACCGCGCGCGGGCCGGGGTCGCTCATCGCCACGATCGAACAGGGCCGCGAGATGATGTACATCGCGGCCATGTACGCGCGCATGTTCGACCTGCCCGGGCCGCTCGCCGATTTCGACGGCTGGTATCGCGGCGAGCAGAAGTCCACGTGGCTCGAGACGCCGCTCGCCTGGGGCGACACCGCGCCGTGGGGACTCATCACCGACGAGCAGATCGCCGCGAGCGTCGAGGCCGCGCTGCCCGGCGAGGAAGCGCCTGTCATCCAGCGCTACCGCGACCGGTTCGGATACACCCGACCCGTGCGCCGCGCAGGCGACGGATACGAGCGCATCGGGCCCGACGGCGATTGGGGCCCGGCCGAAAATCCGCGCCACCAGTGGTACGGCGATTTCCACCTGTGGTTCGAGGCGGCCCTGTGCACGCACGCCCCCGCCACGCTCGATTGCTCATGGGCTCGCGTGGGGTGCGCGGTCGCCGATCTCGACGGCGATACGGACGTGGACGCGGACGACCGGCAGATGATGGTCGAGGAATGGGCCGTATGGGGAACGGGCGCGTCGTGCGACGCGGGTAACGACTGGTGCGACGGCATCGATCTGGACCGCGACGGGACATTCGAGATCGAGGACCGCGATTTCATGGACGCCGCGCAGGGGTGCGTGATCTAAACGCCAACGAAGGGGGCGACGATGGAAGCAAAGGACAAGGCGGGACTCGCGGCGGTGCTGTCGTTTTTCCTGCCGGGGGTCGGCCAGCTTTATAACGGTGATTTCTGGCGGGCGATCTTCTGGTTCATCGTCACGCCTGGTTTGTGGATCGGCAGCGGCGGATTCCTCGGCTGGATCTGCCACATCATCGCCGCCTACACGGCGTATTCTCGGGCGACCGAGGCCGCGAGGATGAGCGGGGAGATGTGAAGAGGAGGATGAACGAAGGTGTGATTCGGTTGTCGCAGCCCGAGAAATCGCGCCTTTTCTTTCGGTGCGATTGACCGATTGGCGGACGTATTTTAACCATGCGCGCAAAACCATTCGCTCCGGAATCGACGGGGTTTCCATGTCGCGTCATCGCTGGCGGATTCGGCTGCATGCAGGGGTTCGTGGGGTGAACACAGATTTTGCCGATGCGGCGGGTCGACACTGGACCGACGCCGAGACGCTCTTCGACGCGAAACGCTGGCCCAACGCCGATCAGCTCTACGGGTTCGCCGCCGAATGCACATTGAAGGCGATCATGGTCGGGCTCGGAATGAGTGTTGTAGCTGACCGACCTCAGTATCCAAGTCATCGAGTGCACATCGACAAGCTCTGGAATGAGTTCCGTACATTCGCAGCCGGGCAAGTCGAATGGTGCCCGATACGCCGCGATGCTTCCCTCGGATAATCCCTTCAACGACTGGCTCGCAAGCCAGCGTTACTGGCATTCGCGCCATGTCGGTCAGCCAACCGCGATCGCTCATCGACAAGCGGCACGCGATATTCGGTCGATTTTCGACCAAGCGACAGTGGACGGGACAGAGCCATGAACATGCCCCCCATGACATTCGACGCGATTCCCGACAGCCTGCGCGCTCTGGTATCGGAGCACCGGGATCGGCTCGGCGATCTTGAATGGATCGCCGCGATTCGCGATCTCTGGAGCCGAGTGCGGTTCGTCGTCCCGAAGCGGCCTGACGAGGATAGCGATCTCGGCCGGGCGCTGACCGCGTTTGCGGAAGAAGCGTCGCAACGCCTCGACCGACATGGCTATCCAACCGGTCAGGCCATCCTCTACGCCGATGAAATGGCAATCGATTTCAATCCCGAGCAATTTCCCGGCATCACTCTCGATTGGGATGAACCAAGATTATTCCTGATCGACCGGCAAGTCTCCGGGCTTTCCTGGGGAACCGTGAATCGAGATCCCGACGATACGTCGCCTGATTTTGTGCCGCCTCGTCGAATCGCGTTCTATTCCATCAAGGGCGGCGTCGGGCGTTCGACCTCGGCTGCTGTCGCCGCGTGGCATCTGGCGCGTGAAGGAAAGAACGTACTCGTCGTTGATCTCGACCTCGAAGCGCCGGGCCTTTCGTCGAGCCTCTTTCCCCCGGCAAATCAACCTCCTTTTGGGATCGTCGACTGGTTTGTCGAGGACGCCGTAGGCCAAGGCGACACAGTATTGCCTGATATCTCCGCGAGGTCGCCACTCGCAACCAACCTGCCGGGATACATCCGGGTCGTGCCTTGTCATGGAGCGAACCCCACACAGTACCTCCCTAAACTCGGGCGCTGCTATCTCGACCTGCAGCGGGACGGAAAGCTCGAATCTTGGGAGCGGCGGTTGGGTCGTTTTATCGAAGCTCTCGAAGCCGTGCACAAACCCGATCTCGTGCTGCTGGACGCTCGCGCCGGGCTCTCGGACTTGGCTTCCGCGGTCGTAACGGACCTTCAGGCAGAGGTCTTCCTCTTCGCGATCGGAACGACGCAGACCTGGTCAGCCTATCGTCTGCTGTTTGAAGAGTGGCGAGGGACTCGCGCGATTCTCGACCTGCGTGAGCAGCTTCATCTCGTGGCGGCACTCGTTCCGGAAACGGATCGAGAATCCTATCTCACGCAGTTCCGACAAGAGGCGTGGGATCTCTTTCGCGATCATGCGTATGACAACGTTGAGCCAGACGCTCCTGCCGATGCAGACCTTTTCACCTTCGATCTCGATGCGGTAGACGGTCCGCATTCACCAATCCCCGTGTATTGGAACCGAGGTATCGCCGCACTGAGCAACCTCTCTGAGTTGGATCCGCAGCTAGTTGCCGCGTCGTACTCAACGTTTCTCAGCAGTCTGGATCGTTGCGTCGAGGCGATGCTCGGGGCGAGCAAATGACGCCCTTTCAAGTTGACCCGAAGAGCGCCCGTCAGTCGATTCTGGAAACGATCCCTGACAGCACTTCACTTCATGGAAGACCGCCCGAGGTGCGTTTCAGCTACGTACCCGCATCCCACGCCAAGGCGCTCGACTTGGATACGCAGGTCGTCGTCGGCATGCGCGGCACTGGCAAAAGCTTCTGGCGGCGCTTCAGAGCGCCGAGCATCGATCTCTGCTCGCTCAGCGTTCCAGCCAACTGGGCATCGTGGAAAATGCCTCCATCGCCGCGGGGTTTGGCGAGGAACCGCAGCCCGATTGGTATCCGCAACGCGACGTGCTCCGTCAACTTCTCGATTCGAAATTCGAACCGCGACTCATCTGGCGCACGGTCATTCTACAAGCTCTGGCCGGGGGCGATCCGCAAGTGGTCGGCAGCGGACGGAGTTGGGCGGATCGAGTGACTCATGTGAAGCAGCAGCCCGAATGGATTGAGCGGTTTCTTTACGATAGGGATCGCACGTTCGAGAGCGAAGGAAAGTCATGGGTTATCCTTTTCGATGCTTTGGATCGCACCGCCTCGGACTGGCCGACCATGAACGAGCTGGTTCGCGGGTTGCTTCAGGCGGTGCTCGACCTGAGGCCGTACCGTCGCCTACGAGCCAAGTGCTTCCTTCGCACCGACCAACTCAACGAGAGCGAAGTCGCAACATTTCCAGATGCGTCCAAGCTCATGGCCGAAAAGGCTGAGCTCGACTGGCCTGCTAACGAACTTTACGGGCTGCTTTTTCAGTACATGGGAAATGCGCGCGATGGGGCCTTTCGTAAGGCGATCGAAAGCGAGTCTTGGTTTAAGTGGCCTCAGATCGAGGGAACGGACGAATCCGTCGCGTGGTTGCCGCCAAGCAGTCTCCGTCACGATGCAGAGCTTCAGCGCAGAGTGGTTCACACGATTACCGGCCCTTGGATGGGGCGAGACCGCCGTCGGGGTGATCCCTACACCTGGATTCCCAACCATCTGGCCGATTCGCAGGGCAAGACCAGTCCCCGATCCTTCTTGGCCGCACTGCGGCATGCTGCCGATGAAACGTCGAAACAATACCCGGAGCACGAATACGCCCTCCACTATGAGAGCATCAAACGCGGCGTCCAGAAGGCGAGTGAGATTCGGGTTAGAGAGTTGCGCGAGGACTACCCATGGGTTGACACGTTGATGAAACCCCTGAGGGGAAAGGTGGTTCCCTGCGATTTCGCCGAAATCGAGTCGGTTTGGGACGAAGTTCTCATGGAACTTCGGAGTCGAGTAGAGCAGCAGGTCGAGCGCCTTCCGCCCGCCCAACTCGCCGCAGGTGCCGAGGGCGTGCGCCGCGATCTCGAGAATTTGGGAATTTTTTTCAGAATCAAGGACGGCCGCGTGAATGTCCCGGATGTGTACCGACTTAGCTACAATATTGGGCGCAAGGGTGGCGTTCCGCCGGTGCGTCGAGCGAGTGCCGGCTGATCGGCGCAAGACCCGAAATGCCGTTTTCGGGAGATTTGCACTTTTCGTGGCTTCTCTTCCTTGATCAGGTCTTCTCTCCCCGCCCCACTCATGTGCCCGGCGGTTCCGGCCGAAACGACCAAGAACACGGATCGAACGCCGGAGGACCCGGCGAGCCCACAAATCGGGGGTTTTCGGGCCGGAATTCGCTTCCGATTATGATCCGCGTCACGGCGGAAATCCCGCCGCTGGACTAAAAGGAATAGAAAATATAGAATCTAGTGCGCTTGGGGGGAGGTCGCGAACCCGGCCGGACGATCAAAAAGACAACCCTCATCGTCCGCGGGAATCGCGCTTCGAAATCGTCTCGAACGAAAGAGCACGCGCCGTCGCGTGCGGAGGTGCCGCCGTGCGTAAGATCGTGTTTGCGGTTCCGCGCGAGGAAGACCCCGTCATCTTCGCCTATGCGCCGCTCGCCATTCTGAGTCTCGCCAAGCAGGTGAAGCTGGCCGGGTTCGAGCCCGTGATTCTCGATGCCAAGCAGATCAAGGACGACTTTCTCCCCCGGCTGGAGAAGGAGTTTCGCGACGACCCCGTGCTGCTGTGGTGCTCGGGCAAGACCGGCCGCCAGCTCAAGGACCTTTGCGACGCGGGCCGACTGGCGAAGCAGATCAACCCCGACCTGCCCGTCGTCTTCGGCGGCTGGCACGCGCAGATGGCGGTCGATTCCACGCTCAACACCCCGTACGTGGACTACGTGGTGAAGACGCAGGGCGAAACGACGCTGCCCGAGCTGGCGCGGCGTTTCGCGGCGCGCGAGGACGTGACGGGGATGGACGGCGTGTCGGGCAAGTCGCCGGACGGGCGCACGTGGCACGGCAAGGAGGTCGATTGGGTCCGCGAGCTGGACACCTTCGGCCCGCTGCCGTGGGAGATGGTGGACATGGAGTTCTACATCACCGGCGACAACGGCCGTTGCCAGCCGATGGTGGTGGGCGCCAAGCGCACGATCAACTACACCTACTCGCGCGGCTGCCACGGCATGTGCAGCTTCTGCCACATCACCGCGCTGTGGAACCGCGGGTGGTTTTCGCAGACACCCAAGTTCGTGCTCGACGAGATCGGCCGGCTCGTGAACGAGTTCAAGGTGGAAGGCATCGACTTCCACGACTCCAACTTCTTCACGGGCCAGAAGCGCGCCATGCAGATCGTGGACGGCATCATCGAGCGCGGCTACCAGTTCATCTGGAAGTGCTCGGTGCGCGCGGATCAGGTCAACGCGATGTCCGACAGCGAGATGGAACGCATCACGAAGGCCGGCTGCACCGAGTTCGCCATCGGCGCCGAGGGCGGCACGAACCGCGTCATGGGGCTCGTGGCGAAGGAGATCGTGCCCTCGGACGTCATCGAGTGCTCGCACCGGTGCGCCAAGTGGGGCATCCTGCCCGAGTACTCGTTCATGGTCGGTTTCCCCGACGAGAAGAATTGGGACGACTCGAAGGCGACGCTGGCGTTCATGGCGCGGCTGCGCCAGATCGCGCCGAACGCGCTGGCCGAGTACTTCTACTACACGCCGTTCCCCGGGACGCCGCTGTTCAAGGACTACGCCCAGCGCTTCATGCCCAAACACGAGACGCTGGAGGACTACGTCAACTTCAGCACCTACGCGCCGAACATGCCGTGGGTTGACGACAAACTCCCCGTGCTACTAAAAATGGCCACGCGCTTTTATTTCAAGTTTGCGATCCCGAACTCGGACCTGCGACGTAAGATGGCCCAGAAGAACCTGATGGGCTTCGGGCTGCGGATGATGACTCGGATCTCGAACTGGCGGGTTCAAAAGCGCGTGTACGCCTTCCCGATCGAGTACCGGCTGGCACGGTTCGTCAAGGACGTGCTGATCGGCAAGCTCGGCGTGATGAAGAAGGTGGCACAGGAGGTGGCGTGACGCCGTGGGACTTCCGGTTTGAACTGGTCGACAGACCGGAGCAGTTCGACAATCTGAAAACCGAATGGGATCGGCTGTTGACGAATTCGACGGCCGATCCTTTGTTTTGTTCGCACGTGTGGATGCGAACGTGGTGGAACCATTTCGGCGACGACGGCGAGCTGCGGATCCTGACCGCGCGCGACGCCGAGGACGGCCGGCTCGTCGGTATCGCGCCTTTTTTCCTGAGGCGAATTGCGGCCGCCGAACTCGAAGCCGAGATGACCGGCGGCGTGCGTCCCATCATTCCCACGCGCGGAATGAAACTGCGCGTCCTGCAACCGCTGGGGTCGGGCGAGGTCTGCGCCGACTTCGTCGGCTTCATCGCCGAGCGCGGGCGCGCGGACGAGATCTGGTCGGCGCTTTACACATATTTTTTGCGCGAGGTGGGCGAGTTCGACCTGCTCGACATGACGCACGTGCGCGACGACGAGCCGGGCTTCGAATCGCTTCAGTACGCGGCGATGGGCGGGCGCAATTGGCGCTACCGTCCCCTCTATCAGGCACCGTATTCGGAATTGCCCGAGGGGGGTTACGAGGCGTATCTGGAGTCGCTCTCGAAGAAGAGCCGCTACAACGCCCGCAAGAAGATCAAGGAGATCCGCATCTACCACAAGGTGGAGCACCGGTTTCACGACGACGCGGCGACGCTGCCCGAAGCGATGGACCGGTTCTTCGACCTTCACGCGCAGCGCTGGGCCGCCGAGGGGCAAACCGGCGTCTTCGCGTCGGAGAAGATGGCGGCGTTCCACCGCGATTTCGCCGCGCGCGCGCTTCGTCTCGGCTGGCTGCGGCTCGGCTTTTTGTCGCTCGACGACGAGCCGCCGATCTTCGCGACCTACGCGTTTCACACGGGCGACGCGGTGTACCTGTACCAGCAGGGCAGCGCGCCGGTGTATCCCGAGTTCAATCTCGGCTACGCTGCGCTCGTGTTCGCGATTCAGGACGCATGCGAGCGGGGCGCGCGGCGATACGAGTTCTTGCGCGGCGAGGCCGACTATAAGCTGCACTGGGCGAAGAACGGCCACCCGCTGATCCAGTTTCTGGCGGGCGCGACGTTTCGGGGCACGCGGTTTTTCGCGCGCTCGTTCATCAACACCGATCCGCGCGTGCGCCGCGCGGTGAAACGGATTGTCCTGAGAGGTCGCCGTTGAACGCCGCCGCGCCGAAAACAGCCGCCATCAAGACCGGCCCGGTCCGCGTCTCCCCACCGCCGTCCCCCGCGCCGTGGATCACCCCCGCCACGTTCCTGATGGCGTGCGCCACGCTCGCCGCCGAGATCATCCTCACGCGCGTGTTCTCGGTGCTCATGTGGTACCACTTCGCGTTCCTCGCCGTGAGCGTTTGCCTGTTCGGGCTCGGGGCAGGATCGCTCGTCGTGCATCTGGCCGGGAGCAATTGGCGCGCGGGAGACCTTCCGCGACATCTGGGCCGTTGCGCAATCGGCTTCGCCGCGGCGCAGCTCGTGTGCGTCGGCACGTTACGACTGCTGAAGCTCGGGACGCTCGACCTCAACCTCGTGTCGATCGCGCAGATGGGCGCGGCGTTTCTGGTCGCGGCGCTGCCGTTCACGTTCTCGGGCGCGTTCTTCGCGCTCGTCTTTTCGCGCGGATCCGAGCGCATCGGTCGTTACTACTTCGCCGATCTCGCCGGGGCCGCCGCCGGGTGCCTCGCCACGATTTCGCTGCTGACGCATTTCGGCGGCGAGGCGGCGATGGTCGCCACGGGCGCAATCGCGCTGTTGGCGGGGCTCGTCGTCACGCCCATGCGGCGCGAGGCCGCCACGTGGCGCGCGCAGCTCGTCGCGCTGGTCGTGGTCGTCGCCGTACTGGTCGCCAACCATTGGTCACCGTTCCTGATGTTCCGCCACACCAAGGGCAACGACGAGCCCGAGCCGATCGCCGTGTCGTGGAACAGCTTTTCGCGCGTCATCGCGTATCCGCGCGCCGACATCGGCGACATCATGCTCGTCATCGACGGCATCGCGTTCACGCCGATTACGCCCTTTCACGGCGACGCGAACGCGACGCAGGACGCCATGGCGAACCTGCAGCGCCTGCCCTACGTTTTTTACGACAAGCCGTCGCTCCTCGTGATCGGTTCGGGCGGCGGCGAGCACATCCTCACGGGGCTGTCCGCCGGAGCGAGCGAGATCGTCGGCATCGAGATGAACCCGATCGTGCTCGACATGGTGAACAACCGCTTCGCCGACATTTCGGGTGGGCTCTTCACGCAGCCCGGCGTCACGGTGGAACTCGCCGAAGGGCGCTCGTGGGTGGCGCGATCGACGAAAAACTTCGACGTCGTCAACTTCACGCTCGTGGATACCTGGGCGGCGACGGCGGGGGGCGCGTTTTCGCTCACCGAGAATTACCTGTTCACCGCCCAGGCGTTCGGCGAATACTTCGACCGTCTCACGCCGCGCGGCATGGTGGCGGTGAAACGCTGGAAGGACGCGCCGGAATACATCTACCGCACCGTCGCGCTCGCGCGGCACGTGCTCGACGCGCGAAAGACGAAGAACGTGGCATCGTGCTTCTACGTCGTGCGCGACGGCGACTTCGCCAACGTGCTCATCAAGCCGTCGGGTTTCAGCGTCGAGGAGGTGCTGCGTCTCGAGGATCTCGTCAAGACGCTCGACCTGGAAATCATGTACTCGCCCTTCATGAAGCCGCACGACGAGACACTGGACGCCATGCTGCGCGCGGGGAACCTCGACGCGTGGGTCGCGACGCAGGAGTACGACTACTCCGCGCCGACCGACGACCATCCGTTCTTTTTCTACACGCTTCGCCCCGCCGATCTTCTCAAGACATTCTCGCAGGACTACGCGGCCAAGATCCGCAACATCGGCGCGCTCATCGTCTTCGTGCTCGCGGCGCTCGTCTTCGCATTCGTGTCGATCATGATCCTCGGTCCGCTCGTGCTGGTTCGTCGCCATCGCATTCTGCTGCGCGGGCATCTGCGCGCGGCGAGCTATTTCGGGCTCATCGGGCTCGGCTACCTCACGGTCGAGATCGCGATGATGCAGTCGTTCATCCTCTACCTCGGCCATCCCACGCTCACGCTCTCGGTGTTTCTCGCGACGTTGCTCGTGATGAGCGGCATCGGCGCGGGGCTGTCGTCACGCATCGGCGCCGAGCGCCCGCGCAAGTCGCTCGCCCTCGTCACCGTGGCGCTCGTCGGCGTGGCGGCGGGGCTGCTGATCGTCTCGCCGAAGATTTTCGCGGCCACGCTCGGCGCGGCCACGCCCGTGCGCATCGCGGTGTCGATCGTGATGCTCGCGCCACTGGGCATTTTGATGGGAATGTTTTTCCCGATGGGTGTGCGCGCGGTGCGCGAGGACGGCACGGTGCCGTGGATGTTCGCGGTCAATTCCGCGGCCTCGGTGTTCGGCTCGGTCGCGGCGATGGCGATCGCACTGCTGGCGGGATTCTCGACGACGGTCACGTTCGGCCTCGCGGCCTACGTCGTCGCGGCGATCATTTATCCGAGTGAAGACGAATAGCGGCATTTTCGGAGATCAACGTCGTGACGAAAAAAGTCTGTCTGGTGACGGGCGCGAATTCGGGCATCGGCAAGGTCACCGCGACGGCGCTCGCCAAGACCGGCGCGCACGTGGTGATCGTGTGTCGCGACATGGCCAAGGCCGAGGCCGCCGCCGCCGACATCCGGGTCCGTGCGGGCGCCGGCGCGGGCACGGTCGAGCCGCTCGCGTGCAATTTCGGCTCGATGGCGCAGATCCGCGAGCTGGCCGCCGCGTTTCTCCGTCGCCACGACCGCCTGCACGTGCTCGTCAACAACGCCGGGGCGCTAATCGGCACGCGCACCAAGAGCGCCGACGGACTCGAACTCACGTTCGCGGCCAACCACCTCGGGTATTTTCTGCTCACGAATCTGCTGCTCGATGTCCTCAAGGCGTCGGCCCCCGCGCGGATCGTCAACGTCGCGTCCGACGCGCATTACCGCGTCAAGCAGGGGCTCGATTTCGACGACCTGCAGAACGAGCGGCGCAAATACGAGGCGTTTCGCGTGTACTCCGAATCGAAGCTCGCGAACGTCTATTTCACGTACGAGCTCGCGCGGCGGATCGACGGTACGGGCGTGACCGCGAACTGCCTGCACCCCGGCGTCGTCGGCACCAACTTCGGTCACACGGCCACGTGGTTCTGGAAGACGGCGATGGCGCTCGGCAGACTCGTGCTCATCACGCCCGAAGAGGGCGCGAAGACCTCGATCTATCTCGCGACTTCTCCCGATGCGGCGGGCGTTTCGGGCAAGTATTTCGACAAGTGCAAGCCGCGACGCACATCCATCGTCTCGTACGACGAGGCCGCGATGCGCCGCCTGTGGGACGTGAGCGCCCGGCTCACGGGTTTGCCCCGAACCGCGAATGGAACCGGCGCGGGGAGCTGAGAACCCCTCGTGCGTCATGTGGCACAGGCGCCCCCGCCTGTGCACTTCTTCCGCACAGCCGAGGGCGGCTGTGCCACACGTCCCATTTCACTCCGCGCGCGATTTCGCCCCGCGCGCCAGCACGAACGCCACGCCGACGAGCACCGCCGATGCGAAGGCGTGCGCGCGCGGCGTCACCCACCGGCCCCAAGGAAACGCGACGATCTCCGGCGGATGCACGGGGAACCCCTTGGGGTCGTAGAGCGAAAAGAACCACTCGTTTTCGAACAGAAGCGCGAGACCCAGCAGCAGCACCGCGAGGCCGAGCAGCGCCGTCGACGCGCCCTCCACACGAGCCGGCAAGTGTTCGCCGTGGCCGAGCAATTCCGCCGCGCGCGCGAGCGCCGCGAGACCCAGAATCGGCAGCGTCAGAAACACGCACAGCGGCGCGGCGACCTCGTGGTGAAGCCGGTAACTGATCGCACTGCCGAACAATTCCTTGAGCCCCGGCCACGCCGCCGCAAAGACCACGCCGGAGATCGCGAGCAGCGCGAGGGCACACGCGCGGCGCGTCATCGCCGATTCCTCAAACCAACGAAAACGAGCACCGCACCGATGACCACCGACGCGGCCAGCAGCGCGAGGCCTGTGGGATCGGCGAGCGGCGTTTCGCCGTTTCGCGCAAAGAAGTCGAGCAATCCTTCGGGCGCGAGCAACGAGCCGGCCATCACCGTGCGCGCGAGTTCGAGCGCGGCGACGAGGCCGAGCAGCAGCGCGAGGCGGCGCACCATCGCCGCGATGTCATCCACGCGAAACCACGCGAACCGGGACGCGGGCAGCGGCCCGAGCACGAGCTGAAACGGGCCGAGCACGAGCAGCAACAGGAACAGTCCCATCAGGAACATCTGCGCCGGAAACGTGGCGTGAAAGAGGATGTTGCCCGCGGTGGGCGGCAGCTCGCCGAGCAAATTGCCGATCTCGCCCCACGCGAGCCCCGCGCTGTAGAGAAAGCAGACGAATGCGACGAAGACCAGCAGCCACGCGGCGAGCACACCCATGAACGCGGCGAGCGCCACCGCCATGGTGAGCAGCCATCCGCCGATTCCCGTTTGTCCGGAGGTGAGCGCCGTGAGTGGATGCGCCCCGGCGCGCCGCCAATAGCGCGTGGCCAGCAGCGTGAGCACCACGAGCGCGAGAAACGCGGCGGCGTACCACACAACCGAGAAAAATGCCGACGCGGTCACGGTTCGCTCCGCGCTTTGAACGGGCGATCGGCCCAGGGCGCGAGCGTCGACGTCTCGAAAAAGCGGCGCGTGCCGTCGGCCGCGTCCGCGACCACGATCTTCGGCCCCTTGATCGCGAGGTCCGACGGCACCCCCGCGACGCGCGTCTCGCGGAGCGTCCATCGATGCGCACCGCGCGTCGCCGCGACGAGTCGGCGCTCGTACTTCGAGATCGCGTACAGCGTGTCGCCCGCGAGGTCGACCCCCGTCACGCCGCGCCCCGCGGGCACGGGCGGCAACGCGGCGCCGGTGCGTGCGTCATACGCCGCGATGTGCGACGAGCCCGGCGCGGCAACGAAGCACGCATCGGCGACGCACGCGAGATCCGCCGGCAGCGGCGGCGTCGGCACGCGAAACAACTCCGCGCCGTCCGCCGTGGCGATGGCGATCAACTCCTCAGACACGGCGGCGAGCACGTAGAGCCTTTCCCCGTCGGGAGACGGCACGAGCCGCCACGGGTGCGAGGTCTCCTCGTGCCAGATCGCCTTCGCGCGGTAGAGGTCGGCGTTCGGGCGATTTCGCGCGCCGACCGCGCCATCGAGCCGCGCGACGCCGAACTCGTAGCGCATCTGCGCGGGAATCAGCCAGGGGAATTTTTTCTTGCGTGTACGGTCGTGCACGCGGTCGTACCACGCCACGTACCACGCTCCGGAAAGAAACGTGGCCGCGGCGATCGTCGTGCGCCCGGGCATCACCACCGTGGCGGGTTTCACCGTCTTCTCGCGTGGGCCGAGCATCCACAGCCGGTCATCGACATAGGGAATCACGGCGACGAGGCCGCCGGCGGCGATGGCCACGCCGTGCGCGGGGCGATCCAGGTCGATCCAGCGCGGCGGGCGGCCTTCATTCGAAACCCACGCCCGGCCGCTGTGCATCCCGACCCCGGCGACGTAACCCTCGCGCGCGGTGATGAAGCTGTCGCCCTGCCCGCGATCCTCGAGGCGCGCGCGGTGCGTGGGATTCCCGTCCGCCAAATGAAGGAACGCCGCGCAGGTCACCGCGAGCCACGCGAACGCGGCGACGCGTCCCACAATCGTTGCAACGCGCGGGCGCGACGGCATCGGCGGGTCGGACGGACGCGGGGCGGACGGGCGCGAGGCGGAGGTTGTCATGACCCCGCCAGACTATCGGGATTCGCTCCGTGCTCCAAGTGGAGCGACGATCAGGTCAGCACCCGCACCCGTCGTCGTCGTCATCGTCATCGTCGCCGAAGGCGGGGATGTCCGTGGACGAGTCGTCGTCGGACGCATCGTCATCCGACGTGTCGTCATCCGCCGCATCGTCGTCGGCATCGTCATCGGCATCATCGTCCGTCGCGTCATCATCGGCGTCATCATCCGTGTCGTCGTCGTCCGGCTCGATCAGGTCATCGTCGCCGAAGGGCCCGCCGCCGGGCAGGATGCCGTAGTACACGCCCATCCAGTAGCCGACGAGATAGTCCATGCCGGGACCGACGTAACGCGGGTCCTCGCCGTGATTGCAGCCCGCTTCGAAGGGCGTCGACTGCCAGTACATGTCCGTCCAGTGCCGGTCGTCCAGCTCGCGCGCCTCGGCGGTGATCGGGTCGATGTTGATGAGGTCGTTCAGCCACGGGTACTGGTTTCCCAATTCGTCGAGCAGCACCGACAGCGGATCGAGCGGCATGTCCGAGCACGTGCGTGCGCGCCGGTAGCTCGGCGCGGCCCAGTAGCGGCCCAGCGTGTTGAAGTGGTCGTCCTCGATCCAGTCGTAATCGTCCTCGTCGCAAACGCCGAGACGCAGGCAGCCGGTGACGTGCGTCGAATCGAACCACGGGTTGTGCGTGCGCTCCACGTAGGGACGGTTGTACGTCATCCACAGGTCGTAGAGTTCTTCCAGCCGCTCGCGGTCGGGCCACAGGCGAAACATCGCCTGAAAGTCCAGGTGGCGCAGGTTGTTGCCGTAGTACTCGGTGTACTTGTTGTAACCGGCCCAGATGTCCACCGCGAGCACGGGCCGCCACAGGTTGTATTGCTGGTCGAGCAGTTCCCAAATCTCGGGCGTGTCGATCACGTACGCGGCCTGCACGAGCCACGCGATGCGCTTCATCGGGCCGATCCACGCCGCGCCGTTGCCCGTGTATTCGCCGTTCTGGTCGGTGATGTTCCAGTCGTTCGTGGTGAGCATCTCGATCACGTCGATGATGTCGTCGCGGATTCCCTGGCGCACGTCCTCGTGTTCGGCAAGCCCTTCGAGCGCCTCATACGAGAGCACCATGCCCCACCACCAGCCGCTGTATTGGTCGCGGCTCGTGTGATCGACCCAGTACAGCCCCGCGAACTCGCCTTCGCCGTGGTTCTTCCAGTCGTTGTCGTCGCCCTGGCCGCAGTTCCACGGCGCGATGTCCTCGCCCGCGAAGCGCGGGATGTAGCCGAGCGTCTGCGTGATCGCCATGGCGGTGCGCATGTATTCGACGACGCGCAGCACCTCGTCCAGCGCGCCTTCCTCGCCGGTGGCCATGTAGCGCAGCGCCTCGGCGCCGAGGTACATGCCGGTCCAGATCATGCTGTCGCCCTGGTGGTGCAGGCAGCCGATCTCGGTGCGCGTTTCGTCGGTGAACTCCACCGCGCCGGTGAGCGCGCCGAGACTGCCGTTGTGCCAGGTCTCGATCCACTCCTGATACGCCTCGGCCTTGGCGTGCAGATCGGGGTCGAAGTCCGCCGGGGCGGTGGTCGCGGCGGCGAACAGAATCAACAGGGATGTCAGAAGGCGTCGCATTTCAGACCTCGCGATTTCACGGCAAGCCCGGGAAGTTCTCGACAAACTGAATCTTCAGATCGGGGAAGGAATCGACGTACTGCACTTTCAGTTCGGGGAAGTTTTCGACGAACTGCCATTTGCCGCACGCATCGGGGAAGTGCTCGACGTGTTTGACCTTCAGGTCGGGGAACGACTGCACCGTCTGGATTTTGATGTCGGGAAAATTCGAGACGATCTTGACCTTGCCGTAGAGCTTGAAGCCCTTGTACGTGCAGTCGGGACCGACCTTCTTGTCCGACGAACCCGCCGACGTCGCCACGAGTGCCAGTGCGACGGCGATCCCCAAGAGCCGAACGTACGCACGAAGACGCATATTCCATCCTCCCCAAGCGCTGGAAGTTTTCCAGAACGCGGGCGGATTGTCCATGAGGGCGGGAGGACGGGTGCGCAGCATTGCCGATGACACACCTGCTACGGTATTCGACCGATCGGAGGAAGCCGGCCGGAATGGATGAACGCTGATATACCTGTATAACCGTTTAAACGGTTATGCGGTTATACAACTTGACCGCATTTTCGAATCGGTTGCGTCGAGATCCATGCGATTGTGGGATTGCGTCTCTGCGAAAACCCGGGAGGCAACGGAGCGTCCGGAGACTCAGATCTCGCCGCGTCCCTTCGCGGAATCCGTCAGATCGATCAGCTCCGCGGGATACGGACGCAGCAGGCTCTGGCGGCGCAGGTAGTCGTATCCCTCGCGCTCGGACCACGAGGCGAGCAGGGCGATGGGCGCGGCGAGCGGCGCGCGGCGTTCGCGATAGCGTCGCACGAGCTGCACGTAGTTCTTTTTTTCCGCGGGGGAGAGGGACTTCTTGAAGAAGCCGAATGCGTGCTCGAGCGCGTTGATGACCGCTCCGCGCCGCCACGGGGCGTCGAACACACCGGCAAGGACCTCGGCGTACGCGGCGAACACACCGTCCGGCGCAAGGCCTTCGCGGTTCGCCACGATGTTGCCCAGCCGGCGCATCGCCGACTCGCGCGCGGCCATGAGCAGGAACTTGTGACGGGCGTGGAAATCGACGAGCTCGCTCATCCGGCCCGTTGCCCGCGCGGCACGCAGCTCGGCGAACGTAAAAACGCGAATGAGGAAGCGTTCGCGGATCACGAAGTTCGACAGCCGCCCCTCGTCCTCGACCGCGCCCTCGCCGAACCTTTGCAGCACTTGGGCCGCAAACAGCCCCGGTCCCTTGGCGGAAGCCATCGCGTCGGGGTTGGCGTCGGCGTAGTGCTTCACGTCGCGCGGCCCGCACGAGGGCGAGCGCGACTTGAGAATGAAGCCGTCGATCGGACCAAGCGAATCGAGCGTCGCGTCGGTCCACGCCCGCATTGCGTCGGTCAGATCGCGGCCCGATTCGGGCTGCACCAGTCGGGGTTCCGCGCCGCGCAGGGCGATCCGCACCGGCGGACGCGGCGTGCCCAGACCGATTTCGGCCTCCGGGCAATGCGTGACGAGGTCGGCGTGCGCCGCGAGTCGCTCCGACAGATCGTCGCGCAGCATGGCCCCATCCCACCGGCAGGCTTCGAAGCCCAGGCACCGGCTGACGAAGATCCGGGGACGCGCGAAGGTCGGTTCGCCGGGTTCCGGCGAGGTCGTGTGCTCGGTCATGTGCGCCTTTTAGCGCGAACACCGTTCGGATGCGAGCACGCCACCGATGAAAGGTCCGTTTTCATTGACACCACGGGGCGCGCCGTTAACATCATCGCGCGTCGTCCAATCGGCGCGACGCATGCAATCGGCGCAACGCAGGAGGGCGCGCTCGCCCATGTTCGACGTCGGCGGTTCCGAAATCCTGCTGATTCTCTTTCTCACGCTGCTCGTGATGGGGCCGAAGAATATCCCCAAAATCGCGCGCACGCTGGGCAAGACCATGCAGCAGGTCCGTCGCGTCACCAACGAATTCAAGCACGCGATGGAAGACGAGATCCGGGTGCTGGAACTCGAGGAACTCAAGGCCGAACGCGCCTCGACCGTCGCCAAACGCCCGACCGAACCCGTCGCCGCGAGAACCGCCACGGCCGAATCCGATTCCGCGTCTCCCTCGCCCGCGACGTCGACGGAGCGTGTGGAGTCCCCCGTGGAGACCGTCGAGACCATCGATCCGGCGGCCGATATCCCCGTCGAGCGCGAGCGCACGGGCGCGCGTCCGGTCGTGCCGTCGACCGAGACGGTGGCACGCGGCGCGGACGATGGAGGTGCGGCGTGACCGGGCGCGACGGCGAGCTCGCCGGCCACATGACGCTGACCGAGCACCTGACCGAGCTGCGCAAGCGGCTGCTGTGGTGCGCCGGGGCGATCGGCGTGTGCTTTTTCGCCGCATGGAATTTCGCGCCGCGCATCTTTGCGCTCTTCATGGAGCCGCTCACGCGCGTGCTGGGCGAGGGCCGGCAGGTCGTGTTCACCTCGCCCGCCGAAGCCTTCATCACCTACATGAAGGTCGCGGTCACGGTCGGCGTCTTCGCGTCGGCGCCGGTGATCTTCTGGCAGATCTGGCGCTTCGTCGCGCCGGGACTGTACAAGCGCGAACGTGCGTATTTCGGCGCGGTGGTGATCGTCGGTTCGTTCTTCTTCGTGGGCGGCGCGCTGTTCGGCTACTTCGGCGTGTTCCCCGTCGGCTTCGCCTACTTCATCAAGACGTTCGAGACCGAAACGATCCGCGCCATGATCAGCGTGAAGGAGTACTGGAGCTTCGCGCTGACGATGCTCGTGTGCTTCGGCATCGCGTTCGAGCTTCCCGTTTTCGTATTCTTTCTGGCGCGCGTCGGCATCGTCACGCCGCAGTGGCTGTGGAAAAACTTCCGCTACGCCGTGCTCGTCATCTTTATCGGGGCGGCGATCTTCACGCCGCCCGACATCATTTCCCAGATCACGCTCGGCGTGCCGCTCGTCATACTCTATCTGCTCGCGACCGGGGCGGCGTATCTGTTCGGCTCGCGCGGCAAAACGGCCGACGCGACAAACGCCGCCGACATGGCCGAAGAGTAGTCGCCTTCAGCGCTTGCGGACACGGCCCGTGCTCACCGCCCACCAGCCGTAGGCGAATCCGCCGATGTGCGCCCACCACGCCACGCCCGGGGCGAGCGGATCGCTCATGATCGAGCCGAAGATCTGCAAGGCGAGCCATAGGCCGATGAAGATTTTCGCGCGCCACACGAAAAAGATCGGGTAGATGATGATGAGAAAGAACCCCTTGATGCGCGCCGACGGAAACATGTGCAGGTACGCGCCCAGCACCGCCGCCACCGCGCCCGACGCGCCGACCATCGGCACGCGCGATCCCGGCTGCACGACCGCGTGCGCGAGGCACGCGACGAGCGCCGCGACGAGATAGAAGCGAACGAACGCGCCGCGCCCCAGCCGGTCCTCGACGTTGTCGCCGAAGACCCACAGGAACACCATGTTTCCCGCGAGGTGGGCGATACCGCCGTGTAAAAACGCGCTGGTGATCGCGGTGACGGGCGTCAGGATCGAGTCCCACGCCCAGGGGTGCAGGATCTGATACGGCACCGCCGCGAAGCGAAGGCCCGAATCACGCACGCCGAGCTGCCACACGAACGCGGCGATGTTCGCGGCGATCAATAGCGTTGTCACGACCGGCGCGCGACGCGTGGGATTGAGATCGCGATAGGGAATCATGTCCGGGCAGGATTAGCACATCGGTGGTCCCACGGGGAACGCCCGGGGCGGGGTGATCGTGCGACTAGGAGTCCGGATGCGCGGCGTTGAG
The DNA here is from genome assembly GCA_020845895.1 of Deltaproteobacteria bacterium. Classification (NCBI taxonomy): domain Bacteria; kingdom Pseudomonadati; phylum Myxococcota; class Myxococcia; species Deltaproteobacteria bacterium. The sequence continues at coordinate 29,740 of JADLEX010000010.1, forward strand.
CGCGTCAAGCAGCTTTCGTGATTCCGGGTGACTCGGCACGTTCTCGAGCGCCTTCTCCAGCAGATCTCGCGCTTCGTCGTACCGATGTTCGCGGATGCGGATCTTGGCCAGCGCACTGTACTTTCGCGCGTCACGGTCGGGCGCCACGTCAATGGCCTTCGCGAGCATGGACTCGGCTTCCTTGGTTCGTCCCTGGCGGAGATACGAGAGCCCGAGCCCTTCGTACGGGCACGGGAAAGCCCCGGGGGCCACATTCGCGGCGCGTTTGAACGCGTCACCGGCGTCGTCGAAACGGCCACGATTGAGGGCGAGAATTCCGAGCTGATTCACCACATACGGATTGTCGGGGTACAACTTCGCCAGTTTCGCCAATGCGACTTCGGCTTCGTTATATCGGCGAAGACCCGTGAGCGACGTCACCCGTGCCATGCGGGCGAAGAAATTGTTGGGGACTTGGCGAACCAGCGTATCGAGGAACGGGAGAGCTTCGGCGTGACGCGCTTGGGCCGAGTAGGTCCATGCGAGGCCGAGCAGCGCCATCTCGTGAACGAACGCGCGAGATCGATTGTAATCGTTGTAAGGCGTCACAAGAAAGGCGACGTGGGGAATCGTGACCGGACGAAGCGCTCGGGCGAATCGCCGTTCGGCGTCATCGAATTTTTTCTCGGCGAGTGCGTAATGCCCGGCCACGACATCCCGGGCCACCGCGGCGTCCAGACCCAGCCAACGAGCGACCACGCCGACTTTGAGCGGTTCCTCGTTGAGAAGCGCAAGCGCGTCCTCGTCCCGATCGAGAGCGAGCAATACGAGCGCCTTGAGGGCGACATTGGTGGAGGAGGTTTCGAGTTCCACCGCTCTTTCGGCGAATGGGAGCGCGCGTTCGAAATGTCCGCGTCGATACGCGCGGATCGCCGCGTCTTCCTGCGCGAAATCCCAGTAGTGGTCGAGCTCCGCGGCTTTGATCCGGTTTTCGGTTTCGTCGTCGAACCTGCCGACCTTGCCGTAAAGCTGACCGAGCGCCTGGAACGCGCACCCGGAATACGAACGGCTCAACCGCGAGTTCAGAAGCTCTTCCGCATGGCCGGTTGAGTTCTTCATGAAGTCGATCGCCTCGTCGTTTCGGCCCTTCTTCGCCAGTATGCGGCCGAGCGCGAGATTCACATCGGCGACGACAAAGGGATCGCGGGTTGGTGAATCCGAAGCGAGGTAATTTCGAAAGACGGTTTCCGCGATTTCCGGCTCGTCCAGGGTCCTGAGTATCACGCCGAGCGTGGTGACCACGTTGTCGTCATCGGGATTCAGTTCGATGGCCCGAAGATACGACGTTTTTGCGCGTGCCAGCCAACCGATGTCGTTCCAGACCTCGCCGTTCTTCGCCCAGAGAGGCTGTCGATCGGGAGCGCGCCGAAGGGCGGCGACGTAAGAGCGGTGCGCTTGAAACGCCCACCAGCGACGGCAGAACCACGAGTTCAGCGTGAACTCCCGCGACACGCGAAGGTAAGCGTCGCCGGCGACTTCGGCGGCTTCGGGCGACTCCGGGTGGCAGATCCTCAGGTGCTTCGCCATGACGCGAAGGCGGATGTCCAACGTGGGGATCAATGTCGGGGGTTCATCTAGGAGAGTGCGCGCTTCGCGGACGTCAGAGCGGACATCCCCGCACTCGATCGTGTCGCCATCGCCGATTCGGCCCTGATATACGGCGGTTTCGAGAGAGAGGATCGAAATCCCGATCACGGAGGACATCGCGAACGCCACCGCAAGGATCCTCATGCGAGGACTTCGCTGGACTCCGACGACGAGCGCCCTCATCCGCGACTTCGCTTTGGTCCAGTGCGCTCGGGCCCATCTCGCCATGACGTCGGGCTTGCCTTTCCGCGAAAACGTCCGCCCCCGGAGGCACTCGCCCCGTGGGTGCGTTTTCGCGCTTAAGATTTCTTATTCATATCATATCATGACCATCGGTCAAGATTTTGGTGTCGTCCGAAAGGTTCCCATATCATGATAACTTCCGGGTCGAGCGAGCGCTGGAAGGTGCGTCGCCGACGACTGGGCCGCATACGCGACATCGCATGTCGGGTTGACGCCGCGGCTGCTCGTGACATAGATGTGGCGCGATTTAGCCCTTGTCATTCCGACCGGAGTGAGCGAAGCGAACGCAGTGGAGGAATCCCTTACGGGTTGAAGTCTTAAGGGATCCCTCGACTCGGCCTGACGGCCTCCCTCGGGATGACAGGGGGCATGGCCTCCCTCGGGATGACAGGCCGGCCCGCAGCCAGGAGCGATATGTCCATTGCCGCGACGACCGTGAACGAGATGTTTGAGCGCATGCGCGAGCGCCTGGCGCGACTCGTGCCCGAGGCCGAACTGCGCCTCAAGGCCGAGATCGCGTTCGAGGTCAACCGCATCAAGGCCGAGCGCGGGGCGATCATCCTGGGCCACAACTACATGGAGCCGGCGCTCTTCCACTCGGTCTGCGACGTGGTCGGCGATTCGCTGGAACTTTCGCGACGCGCCGCAGCGGCGAGCGCGGACCCCATCGTGTTTTGCGGCGTGCGTTTCATGGCCGAAACCGCGAAAATCCTGAACCCCGAACGCACCGTGCTTTTGCCCGCGAAAAAAGCCGGTTGCTCGCTCGCCGACGGCATCACCGCCGAAGATGTGCGCCGGTTGCGCGAGGCGTATCCCGGCGTGCCGATCGTCACCTACATCAACACCTACGCCGACGTGAAGGCCGAGGTGGATGTGGTCTGCACGTCGGGCAACGCGGAGCGCGTGGTGAACGCGCTCGACTCCGACCTCGTGATTTTTTTGCCCGACGAATACCTGGCGCGAAATGTCGCGGCCGAAACGGGCAAGACGATTCTCGTGCCGAGCGGCGAGTTCGACGCGCTCGAAGACGTGCGCGCGCGCGGCATCGGCATGATCGGCTGGCGCGCGCGCTGCGAGGTCCACGAAAAATACACGGTGGATGACATCGCGAACGTGCGCCGCCAGTTCCCCGACGTGTACGTGCTCGCGCACCCCGAGTGCAGCCCCGAGGTCGTCGCGGCGTCCGACTATTCGGGCAGCACCACCCAGATGGTGCGTCAGGTGAAGGAACACGACGCGGCTCATTACCTGCTGCTCACCGAATGCAGCATGGGCGACAACATCATCGCCGAAAATCCCGAGCGCGACATTTTGCGGATGTGCTCGGTGCGTTGCCCGCACATGAACGAGATTACGCTCGAGAACGTGCTCGACTCGCTGCGCCACGACGTCGAGATGATCGAGGTCGAGGAGTCGGTGCGCGTGCGGGCGAAGAAATCACTCGACCGCATGCTGGCGATCGGGTGAGGCGGGGCGTCGAAACCTGAGGCTGGCGATGGCGACCACGGCTTGTCGAGTGATGTCAAAGTCTGTAGATGATGCATGATTCACTGGGGAAGCTCGTGAAAGAATTTCGACAACCCGTTTATCTTTCTGAAAAAGACGAACCGACCCAAAGGATCCGCTGTCCCGTCCACGGCTTTATTCGATTCTCGAAGAGCGAAAAAGCGGTTATCGACCACCCATACTTTCAGCGGTTGCGTGACATCAAGCAGTTGGCTTTGACCGACCTGCTCTATCCCGGCGCTAACCACACGCGATTCGAGCACTCCCTCGGCGTGATGCACGTCGCCACGATGGCATTCGACTCCCTGTGCCAGAAAAAGGGAAGCACGATCGAATCCATCGCGAAAGAGGACGAGGCATTCGCAGATACCCCGCTGGCGAAGAGCCGTCAGGCCCTTCGCCTCGCCGCGCTGCTTCATGATGTCGGACACGTCGCATTTTCCCATGCCGCGGAACGCGTCATCCTCGGAAAGTGGGGCAAACAAACGCACGAGGAACTGACGTCTCTGATCGTGGAAAAGAGCAGTCTTCAACGCGGGATCGACGGATTATTTTGGCAAGGATGCGCGAAAACCGTTGGGGAAATCATTCGAGGCGCCAAAGAGTCGCCGCCGCAGCGGAAGTTTCTCTGCGACCTGATCTCCGGAGAAATGAGCCTGTCCCATTCTCCGTGGAAAGTGGATCGGCGGTTCGGTTAAACATGGTTACGCCACGCCCTCTTTCCGGTCAAGCTCCGCGCCCGCATTGAGGGCGGCCTGAAGCATCCACAGGTCCTTGTAGCCCATCACCTTGCGGAAGCGCTTTTCGTGCTCCAGCAGCGCCGTCGCACACCAGCGCAGCGTCATCGCGGGATCGCGCCACCGGCTCACGCGTCGGGTCCG
>JADLEX010000011.1 GCA_020845895.1 Deltaproteobacteria bacterium
TGGCGGCGGGGCTCGACGGCGTCGAGCGGAAAATCGCGCCCGGCGAACCGATCGACAAGGACATTCAGCGGCTTTCCGGGCGCGAGGCCGGGCGCCTGCGCGTGCAGCCGCTGCCGGCGAATTTGGGTGAGGCGGTCGAGTCGTTTCGAAAGGATCGGTATCTCTTCGGCGTGATGGGCGAGGTGATCTCGCGAACGATCATCCGGGCACGGTCCGAGGAATGGGAATCGTATATCCGGCAGGTGCATCCCTGGGAGCTCGACCATTATTTGGTCAACACGTGAAGGGTCAGGCGAGGATCCGATGAAGAAGATCGAAGCCATCATCAAACCGTTCAAGCTCGACGACGTGGTCGACGCGCTCCAGCGGGCCGACACCTTCGGGCTGACGGTCACGGAGGTGCGCGGATCGGGGCGGCAAAAGGGCCACAGCCCCCTTTATCGAGGGGCGGAGTACGTGGTCGACTTTCTGCCCAAGCTCAAACTGGAAATGGTCGTGCCCGACGACAAGGTGAACCTGATTGTCGAGCTCATCTGCGAAACGGCGCACACCGGCAAGATCGGCGACGGCAAGATCTTCGTCCTGCCCGTCGACGACGCGGTGCGCATCCGCACGCGCGAGCGGGGCGACGACGCGATCTGAAGAAAGTGGACGAACGCGGCGCGGGCCGCGATGCGATACGGCGGCAAGGAACGAACACAAACCCCGAAGGGAGGAGGACGCATGACGCCGAAAGAGGTTCTGGATTACGCGAAGAAGCACAGCGCGGTGATGGTGGATCTGAAGTTCATGGATTTTCCGGGCATGTGGCAGCACTTCACGGTGCCGCTGGAGCAGCTCAAGGAGTCGAGCTTCGAAGAGGGTTTCGGCTTCGACGGCAGCTCGATCCGCGGTTGGCAGCCGATTCACGCCTCCGACATGCTGGTGATTCCGGATTCGGATACGGCGGTGATGGACCCGTTCACCAAGTATCCGACGCTCTCGCTGATCTGCAACATCGTCGACCCGCTCACGCACGAAGATTACTCGCGCGATCCGCGCAACATCGCCCGCAAGGCCGAAGCGTACGTCAAGGCGACCGGTCTCGCCGACACGGCCTTCATCGGTCCCGAGGCCGAATTCTTCATCTTCGATGACGTCCGTTACGATCAGACGATGAACAGCGGCTACTACTACCTCGACTCGATCGAGGGCACGTGGAACACGGGCCGCGTCGAGAATCCGAACCTGGGCTACAAGCCGCGCCTCAAGGAAGGTTACTTCCCGGTCGCGCCGAGCGACAAATTCGTCGACCTGCGTTCCGAGATGGCGCTCGAGCTCATCAAGCTCGGCATCGAAATCGAGGCGCAGCATCACGAAGTCGCGACGGCGGGCCAGGCCGAAATCGACATGCGCTTCGCGCCGCTCGTCCGCATGGCGGACCAGCTCATGTGGTTCAAGTACGTGCTCAAAAACGTCGCGCATCGCCACGGCCGCACCGTGACCTTCATGCCCAAGCCCCTCTTCGGCGACAACGGCTCGGGCATGCACACGCACATCAGCCTGTGGAAGGGCGGCAAGCCCCTGTTCGCCGGTGACCGCTACGGCGGCCTGTCCGAGATGGCGATGTTCTTCATGGGCGGCATCATCAAGCACGCCCAGGCCCTGTGCGCGTTCACGAACCCAACGACGAACAGCTACCGTCGTCTGGTGCCGGGTTACGAGGCGCCCATGAACATCGCGTACAGCAGCCGCAACCGCTCGGCCGCCCTGCGTATCCCGATGTACAGCGATTCGCCCAAGTCCAAGCGCATGGAGTGCCGTTTCCCCGATCCGTCGTGCAACGGTTACCTCGCGTTTTCGGCGCTGCTCATGGCGGGCCTCGACGGCGTGAAGAACCGCATCGATCCCGGCCAGCCGCTCGACCGCGACATCTACGGTCTTTCGCCCGAGGAACTCGCCGATGTGCCGAAGACCCCGGCCGATCTCGCCGCGGCGCTGGACTGCCTGAAAGCCGACCACGAGTTCCTGCTCGCGGGCGACGTGTTCACGCCGGACGTCATCGACACGTGGATCGAGTACAAGATGGAGAAGGAAGTGGACCAGATCCGTCTGCGTCCCACGCCGTACGAGTTCATGCTCTACTTCGACATCTAGACCGGTTCGCCACGAATCCGGTCTCGAGTTCGGCCGGGGACCCTGTCGCGGAGGCTATCCACGGCCGGTCCCCGGTCGATCAATTTTTCACCTTCGGTGAATTGATGATGTGTGATCTTGTCGTGCGGCGCGTCGCGGATGGTCATGGTGTGGTCGCGCGCGTCCGATTCATGAATCAATCGGGGTTGGAAAATCCCTCGCCGAAACCTGCGGCTACATATGAAACAAGGGATGTGAATCGGTGCGCGATCGTCGGACATGGGTGCTGCTGGCGCTGGTTTGGACCGCCACACTGGGCGTTTCGATTTACTTTCACGCGTTTCGGCAGTCGTCTTGGTCGATGGAGCCCGTTTGGGGCTGGATCACGCATGCGCTGATCTGGTCCGCCGGGATGGGTCTGCTTGGATTCCTTTGGGTCGTGGACGGCAAGCTCAACCGAGTCCGCGATCTGGTGAGGGAAACCGGCGAAAGACGTGCCGACATCGGGATCTCGGAATCGGAGATCGCACTTCGCGAGACCGAAGCGCGTTATCGGTTCCTCGCGGAAAACTCGAACGACATCGTCTGGATGACGCGCCTCGACGGGGTGGGGGTCTATCACAGCCCGTCCGTCGAGCGCGTGCTGGGGTTCACGCCCGACGAAGCGAATCGCCGAACGACCGAGGAGGCGCTGACTCCGGCCTCGCTCGAGACGGTGGTGCGTCTCTTCGCGGAGGAAGCTGCCCGACCCAAAGAGGAGCGGCACCGCGAAATCACCATGGAGATCGAACTCTATCGAAAGGACGGCTCGACCGTCTGGGTGGAGTCGTCGATTCGGGACATGCGCGATGCGAAGGGGAACGTCCTGGGATTTCAGGGGCGCTCGCGCGACATCACGGACCGACGAGTCGCGCAGGAAAACCTGAAGCGCAAGACGGACGTGCTCACGGCGCTCAGTCGATATTCGGCGGAACTGGCCGCCGCTCCGTATTGGTCGGACATCTTCGAGGTCGTCACGCGCCGGATTACGGAGATCTTCCGCGTGAGCGCAACGGCGGTCTCGACCTACGACCCGTCAACGCGCTCGCTCGTGATTCGGAAGACCGCCCTCGGAGACGACATTCGACGGGGAATCACGGAGGCGCTCGGACGTCCCGCCGAAGGCATGCACTTCCCCGTGAGCGAAGCGCTCTACGATCAAATGTCGGCCGAGGCCATCGCCGACGCAAAGACGCTCGCGGAGGTCACGTTCGGCGGGATCGCCGATCAGATCGCGCGGGATGTCCAGCAACACCTCGGAGTGGACTGGATGGTCAGCGTGGCGCTACGCACCGAGGACGACGTGATCGGGACCCTGCTCCTGGGGGCTCGTTCCGACATCCCGAGGCCCTCGGACGACGAATTGCATGCGTTCGGCGGCATCACGGCGAACGCGCTTGCCCGGTGGCTCACCGAGCAGCGGTCCGCGACCAACGAAGAACGGATTGCGAGCCTGTTTCGCGCCGCGCCGATCGGAATCGGCGCGTGCGTCGGGCGCGTCATCACCGAGGTCAACGACCGCCTTTGCGATCTGGTGGGACGCGAGGCGGCGGATCTCATCGGCCGGCCGGAAAGCATCCTTTACGTCGATGACGAGGAATACGCCCGCATTCTGAATGAGGCTGAATCGTCGATCCGGGACGGCGGAATCGCGCACGTGGAAACTTGGTTTGCGCGCGGCGACGGCGCGGTGGTTCCGGTGTCGTATCGGCGCACCCCGCTCTCGCCCGGCAATCCGGCGCAGGGTCAGTTGTTCACGGCGCAGGACATCACGAGGCGCCTGCGCAACGAGGCGGAACTGCGCGAACAGAAGAACTTCTTCGAACAGATGTTCCTTCAGTCCTCGATCAGCACGCAGATCCTCGATCGCGACGGCTGGTGCGAGCGCGTGAATCCGCAGCTCAGCAGGATCTTCGGCGTGAAGCCGGAGCATATCGAGGGCCGTGCGTACAACATTTTTCAGGACCGGGAGATCCACAACACGGGTGTCATCCGGCACCTGGAACGCGTCTTCCACCACGGTGAAACGGCCGAATGGGAGGTGCTCTTCGACCTCGGCGTAGCGGCCGAGTCCCAGAACATCGAGATCGAGGAGAAGCGTCAGGTCTGGTACCAGAACTGGGCGTTTCCCATCTTCGACGCGGACGGAAAGCTTGCCCACGTCATCATCCAGCATACGGACGTCAGCGACCGAAAGCGCGCCGAGGCCGACAACACGCGGCTCCAAACGCAGCTTCGTCAGGCCATGAAGATGGAGGCGATCGGTCGACTCGCCGGCGGCGTCGCGCACGACTTCAACAATCTCCTGACCGCCATCACGGGCAACGTGTCGCTCGCACTCGACGACCTGCGTCCCGAGGACCCGCTGACCGAGCCGCTGCAGGAGGTGCGTCAGGCCGCCGCGAGCGCCGCCGACCTGACGCGCCAGCTTCTGGCGTTTTCGCGAAAGCAGATCATCGAGCCGCGGCTGGTCCAGTTGAACGACCTGATTGGGAATCTGAAGAAAATGATGGGGCGCCTGCTGGGCGAGGACATCGCGCTCACAACCCGGCTTGCGGAAGATCTCGAACTCGTGAGAATCGACCCCGGTCAATTCGAGCAGGTCGTCGTGAATCTGGCCGTCAACGCCCGCGACGCGATGCCCAGGGGCGGCGCGCTGGTGATCGAGACGTCGAGCGTCGTATTGGGCGAGGAGCAGGTCGGCTTCCATCCGCAGGTGAAGCCTGGCGAATACGTGCTGCTCGCCGTCAGCGATACCGGATGCGGGATGACCGCCGAGGTCAAGGAGCATCTGTTCGAGCCGTTTTTCACGACGAAACCCGCGGGACGCGGGACAGGGCTCGGCCTCGCCACGACGTACGGCGTCGTTACGCAGGCCGGCGGCGACATTCGCGTGTATTCCGAACCGGGGCGGGGAACGACGTTTCGCATCTATCTGCCGATCGCCGAAGGGAGCATGCAATCCATGGCATCCGACACGACGAAGCACGAACTGCCGACGGGAACCGAAACGCTGCTCCTGGTCGAGGACGAGGACGGAGTGCGTCGGCTCGCGGCGCGGGTTCTGTCGCGTCTCGGGTACAGGGTGCTCGACGCGCGTGATGGGCGATCTGCTCTCGAGATCCTGTCCGAGACGACGACGCCCATCGATCTGCTCGTGACCGATGTTGTGATGCCGGGCATGAACGGACGCGAACTTGCGGAAAAAGTCCTTTCCGAGCGTCCCACCACGAAGGTCTTGTTCACTTCGGGCTACACCGAGGATGTCGTGTTGCTGCACGGCGTCGTCGATCGCGACTTTCATTTCATCGCGAAGCCGTACACCCCGCAGAGCCTGTCCGCCAAGGTCCGCTCGGTGCTCGATCGCGATTGATTGCGCGTTTGTCGCGCGCCCGAGCCTCGCCGCGCCTCGAAGTTGTGCTAGTATCCGTGGCCATGAGTCGCACGCGCTCGCATCCCTGTCCCCGTTGCGGAGCACCCTGCGAACCCGATCGCGCGATCTGCGATCGGTGCGGCGCGACGTTTGTCGTGGAGGGCTCGCGAATCGTGCAGACGGGACAGGTCTGCTTCGCGTGCGGCGCGCAGACGGACGACGCGACCGATCGTTGCGCGTCGTGCGGCGCGGCGTTTCTCGCGGAATGCGCCGCCTGCGGCGCGACCGTCGAGCCCACCGTGCGCATGTGCCCGACCTGCGGCGCGGATCGGCACGCGGCGGGAGACGGAAGTTCCGACGAGGAAACGCAGCCCATCCCTCCCATGACTCCGGGTTCCTATCCTCTGTTTCGCGCGTCGTTTCCGCTGGTCATCGCCGCCGTGTTCATGGTCGGGGCGCTCGCGCACCTCTATACGACAGGGCGCGTGGACACGACCTATGTGATTGTCGCCGCGGGTCTCTTCGTCTGCCTGCTCGCGCTCTTTCTCGGGTCCTTCGCGAGGCGCCGGCGAGAGGGCACGGTCCTGTCCGATCCCGCGACGCGAAAGCCGCCGAAGGGTCAGGTGGAGATCTATCGGACGCTCAATCTCGGCCGCGCGGAGCATCTGCTCTCGCTTCTGCAGTCGGAGGACATTCCGGCCACGATCGCGAACCGGCACTCGGCGACGCTGGAGCCGATGAGTCTGCTCACCGGAGTCCGCGTGATGGTGTCGGCGGCGCACGAGGTCGAGGCGCGGGAGATCATGACGGCATTTTCATTCAAGGAATCCGAGGAATGACGAAGCGAAATTGGGTTTGGGCGGCGTGTTTTGTGTTGGCGTGCGCGGCGATTGGATGCGCCCCGAAAGTGGACGAATCCTGCAATCAGGCCCTCGCGGCGTTTTACGAGGACCTCAAACTCGTGGACGATCCCCTGTACAAGGGCGCCGCGCTCAAGGAAGACGAGGAACCGCAGCGCGCGAAGGATTATTTCGACGCGCATGAACGGTTGCGCAATGCCTTCGACGATCCCAAGGCCAAGGCGGCGGTGCTGGCCGCGTTTCTCTCGCTCGAACCGACGTCTCTTCGTCCGGTCAAGGCGACCCCGACGCCGGATGGCGCGGAGGTCCTTGTGGCCCTCGGGCCGACCGATGATCGAACGGCGGTATTTTTGATGAAGAAGACCGAGACCGCTTGGAAGATCCTCGACTTCAACGGCGTCTGGAAGAAGCGGCAGGCCGAACTGGCCACGATGAACCCGGAGCCGGGTTTGGAACCGGCGCCGTCCGCCACTCCGCCCGCTGTGAATTGACACGCCCGCGCCCGTTCACAAGAATCGCGAGTCCGGCGCACGTCCGGACCGCGTAAGGAAACATCCGGCTTGAACGGTTTTCGCGTCGATACGCACCTGCACACGCGCTTTTCCGAGTGCTCCTCGGTCACGGTCGATTTTCTGATCGAACGGGGGCGGGATCCCGGCATCCACGCGATCTGCTGCACCGATCACCACAGCCTGATGGCGACCCACCAGTTGCGAAGCGTATTGCCGGACCGTCTCGTCATCCCCGCGATCGAGGTCGACACGCGCGAAGGCGACGTGCTCGTGTATTCCGAGGACATGGACTATCTCGAGTCGCTCATCGACTTCGACGGTTCGGTGCGGGACCTGCGCCGCGACGAAACCACGTGCCTGGTCTGGGCGCATCCGTGCGTCAGCCAGCGCGTGTCGCTCGTCGGCGCGGATTTTTCCGATGCCGCGCGAGTGGCCGCCGATCCGAATCTGGTTCGCGTCGCGGATGTCCTTCCGCATGTCGATGGACTCGAAATCTACAACGGCCAGATGCTGTCGCTATATCTCGAGGGTATGTTGCAGCCGGCTTATTTCCGAAATCTGATCTACGTTGCCGAAACTTTCGGGGTCGCGTGCACCGGCGGTTCCGACGCCCACGAAACGGAATCGTGGGGAACGGTTTGGACGAATTTCCCCGAGCGGCTCGGTTCGGTCCGCGACTTCGTGCGCGCGATTCGCGATCGGCGCGTCAATCCCGAATACGACCGCCGCGTTTACCCCACGGACTTGGGATTCGAACGGTGAAAGAACGATCATTTCGGCGCTTCGGTCTGACGGGCGGCATCGCATCCGGGAAGTCCACCGTTGCGCGCTTTTTTCAGGCGCTGGGGGCGGGCATCGTCGATGCCGATCAGGTCGCGCGGGAGGTGGTCGCGCCCGGGTCCGACGGACTACGCGAAATCCGTGACGCGTTCGGCCCCGGCGTTCTGACGGAGCAGGGCGAGCTCGATCGCGACGCGATGCGGGCCGTCGTCTTCGCCGATCCGGTGCAGCGGGTGCGTCTGGAGAGCATCGTGCATCCGTACATCTACATGGGCGTCATGCGCGCGATGGAAGAATTCGAGACTCGCGGCAAGCGCGCGGGCGTCGTCGAGGCGGCGCTCCTGCTCGAAAGCCCCGCGCCGTTCGAACTCGACGCGATCATGGTCGTGGTCTGCGGGCGCGAAACGCAGGCCGATCGGCTGCGGCAGGCGAAAGGTTGGCCGGCGGAAGAGATCGAGGGTGCGTTGGACGCTCAGATGAGCGACGAAGAACGAATGGAACGCGCCGATTACGTGATCCGCAACGACGGATCGCTCGCCGATCTCGAAAACGCGGTCGCGAAACTGTGGCAGGAACTGGTCTCGCCGGATTGGTCGTAACGCACGGCCGAAATCGTCACCGATGAAAACGACGAAGGGCGCCGCGAGGGCGCCCTTCGGGGTCTTCGGAGAAGTCCGTTCAGCCCTGCGGGGCTGCCGGAGCCGCGGGAGCCGCGGGGGCGCCGGAGCCCTCGGCTAGCAGCTTGTCGATGACCTCGGTGAACGTTTCGAGCGGGCGGGCACCGCGGATCTTGCGTCCGTTGATGAAAAAGGTCGGCGTGCCGCGAACCTCGAGATCGTTGGAAACCTTCTCCAGTCGATCGAACTCGGCCTGATGCTTCTCGACGGCCAAGTCGGCCTTGAACTGGTTCATGTCGAGGCCGATCTGCTTCGCCCATTCCAGATACTTCTCGTCGCTCAGATCCTTCTGATTCTGAAACGCGAGATCGTGGAACTCCCAGAACTTGTTCTGCGCCCAAGCGGCATAAGCCGCGGCGTGCGCGCCCGGGGCCTTCTTGTGCATGGGCAGAATCTTGCTGACGAACTGGAATCGGATCTTGCCCGGGTACTTTTCCTCGAGCTGCTTCGTCACGGCGTAGCCGCGCGCGCAGAACGGGCACTGGAACTCGGAGAATTCCACGAGCGTGATCGGCGCATTTTCGGGTCCCTTCGTCGGGACGTTGCCCGGCTCCACCTTCCAGACCTTGTTCGGGTCTTCTTCCTGCGCCGGCGGTTTCTGGCCGCGCATTGCCGCCATCTGCAGTACGCGCATCGGATCCTTGTCGAGCTGCTCAAGCATCGACTTGAACTTCTGCTCGTCCTTGGCTGCCGGACCGAGGGCCTCGACTACCTTCTTCGCCACCACGTCGGTCCCGCGAACCATCCGCGTGGCGATTTCCTTCTCCTGATCGTTCAGCTTGGAAAGACCCTCGGTGACCATCTGGCCGCGGTGGAAGGTCTTGCCGCCGAAATTTCCCACGTCCGTGAAACGTCCCACCGTGAATCCGAAAACGCCGACGGACAGGCACAGCAGAACCACCAATATCGACTTACCCAATTTCGTCTCCTCGTTCTCGCCCTCGCGGCGAATGACGCTCACGCCAAAGTGGCGGAAATGACGGCGTATGATATTCGCGGTCCGGGGCAAGTCAAGTTTGGATCGATGCGTCCGATGGAGAAAATATCGCCGAATTCATGATACCCGCCCGGTTGAGCACGAATCTGCCCGCTTCCACGAGCGTCCCGAGGCCATAACGCACCCCGGCGGCGAAACTGGTCGAGCTGGCGTCGGGACCGTAGCGGACGGGGACGGGAAGCTCGGCGATCTGAAACCCGAAATAGACGGCCTGCATCAGAAACTGCGTGTCGAAGAGGAAGTCGTCGGAATTGCGATGCCAGGGGATCGTTTCGAGCACCCGGCGGTGATAGGCGCGATAACCCGTATGACACTCGCTCAAGTTCGTCCCCATCATCAGGTTTTCGACGATCGTCAGAAACCGGTTGGCGACGTATCTGTAGACCGGCATCCCGCACGCCAGCGCCTCGGCCCGCGTGCGGATGCGCGAGCCGAGCATCACGTCGAAATAGCCGTCGCGGATGAACCGGATGAAGTGCGGCGCGAGACGCGAGTCGTACTGATAGTCGGGGTGGATCATGAGCACGATGTCCGCGCCGCGCGCGAGCGCTTCGCGGTAGCAGGTCTTCTGATTGGCGCCGTAGCCCCGCGTCCGGTCGTGGCGAATGACCGTGAGGCCGAGGCGCGTGGCGATTTCCACGGTGCGATCGGAGCTGGCGTCGTCGACGAGCAGGATCTCGTCCGCGGTGCCGGGTGGGATGTCGGCGACGGTCCGCTCGAGCGTCGACTCGGCGTTGAGCGCGGGCATCACCACCATCGTCCGCGACGTTGCGTGCCCGGTCGAGCGATCCGCGGCCGGTCGAGCCGTCATTTCGGCTTCGCGGCCTTTTTCAGCTTGGGGTATTTTTCCAGCAGACGCTGGACGTTGACGCGCGCGGGCAGGAACGTGGGGTCGATCGCGAGGGCTGCCTGAAACGCGGCATAGGCGAGTTCGGGTCGGTTCTCGCTGCGTTGGAGCAAGCCGAGATTGTTATTGGCGTCGCGGGCGGTCATGGTTGCGGGAGCGAGGCGGATCGCCTGCTCGAACGCCACCACCGCGGCGTCTTCGTTCCCGAGGTTGTCCTCGCAGGTTCCGAGGTTCAGCCACGCGTCCGCGGCCTGGGCTTGGAGTTTCGTCACCACTTCGAACGACGACTTGGCGAGTTCCAGTTCCTCGCGCCCCTTCACGTAGCGCTTGACGTACTTGGTCTCGGGCGAGTCGGTGCCGTCGTTGCGGATTTCGAGCCGGTTTTTCTCGGCGGCGCGAAAAAGATAAATCTTTCCCAGCAGGTAATGGTAGTCGGGATTCTTGGGGTCGAGCGACAGGGCATTGCGCACGCTCTGTTCGGCGTTGCGTGAATCGCCCTTGCGAAACGCCTCGACGGCGACTGCAAAATGGTCGGCGGCGGTCTCCGGCGCGGCGACCTCGGGGGTCGGAGCGGGCGTGGTCCCGTATTTCGACTCGACGCTCGCGGCGCGGGCGATCCCCGCCGAGACGAGCGTGAGCAGGACGATCATGACGATGCGCAAGTGGATGGCTCCTTCCCGCCCGGACGCGGGGCATGATGTCAAATGCGGGATGCGCCGGTCAACCGCGCAACGGAATTCGCGCTTTTTCTCTATCCACATCCGAAATTTGCCGATATACTCCGCGCGGTTCGCGGCACCGGACCGGAGTCTTCCATGCCATCCATCTTTTCCAATGAACCCCTCACGAATTTTGCAACCCCCGAAAATCGCAAGGCTTTTACCGATGCACTGGCGCTGGTCGAGTCACGTCTGGGGACGACCTACCCGTTGGTGATCGGCGGGCGGGAAGTCGCGCCGGGCGCGACATTCGACAGCCTGAATCCCGCGAATCCCGCGCAACGGGTGGCGACATTCGCCAACGCCGGAGCCGCCGAGGCGCGCGCCGCGCTTGATGCAGCGTGGCACGCGTTCCCCGCCTGGGCCGAGTGGCCGGCGAAACGCAAGGCGAAACTGCTGTTCGACGCCGCCGCGCAGATGCGCGCACGCAAGCACGAGTTTTCCGCCGCCATGGTTTTCGAGGTCGGCAAACCGTGGGCTGAGGCCGACGGCGACACCGCCGAGGCGATCGACTTTCTCGAGTTCTACGCGCGTCAGGCCCTCGACCTGCAGGGCGGTCCGAAACCCTGCACCCAAATCCCCGACGAGCTCTCGGAACTCTTTTACATCCCGCTCGGCGCGGGCGTCGTGATCCCGCCGTGGAATTTTCCCGTGGCGATCATGGTCGGCATGACGGGCGCCGCCATCGTCGCCGGCAACACCGTGGTGCTCAAGCCGTCGAGCGATTCACCGCTCGTGGCGCAGATGTTCTTCGATGTTCTGCGCGCGTGCGGCCTGCCCCCGGGCGTCGTGAACTTCCTGCCCGGCGGCGGCGCGACGGCCGGCGAGGAACTCGTGACCCATCCGCGCACGCGGTTCATTTCGTTCACGGGTTCCAAGGAAGTCGGCCTCGGCATCGTCGAGAAAGCCGGCCGCACCGCTCAGGGGCAGATCTGGATCAAACGCGTCATCGCCGAAATGGGCGGCAAGGACACGATGGTCATCGACCGGGGCGTGGAGCTCGACCTCGCCGCGGCGGCGGTGTCGGCCGCCGCGTTCGGATTCTCGGGTCAAAAGTGCTCCGCGTGCAGCCGCGCGATCATCCACCCGGATGTGTACGACGAATTCCGCGACAAACTGCTCGCGCGCGTGGCGGCGATCCGCGTGGGCGATCCGCGCGATCCGGCTACTGGCATGGGCCCGGTCGTCAACCGCGCGAGTCTCGACAAGTGCCTCTCGTATGTCGAAATCGGCAAGACCGAAGGGCGGCTCATCGCCGGCGGCGAGACGCCGTCGATCGACGGCGGGTACTATCTGACACCCACGGTGTTCGACGACGTGAAGCCCGGCGCGCGGCTCGATCAGGAAGAGATCTTCGGGCCCATCCTCGCGCTCATTCGCGGCGAGGGAGGCATCGAGGGCATGATCCGCGTGGCGAACGCGACCGAGTTCGGGCTGACGGGCGCCATCTGGACGAACGACCGCATGTCGGTCGAGTACGCCAAACGGCACTTCCACGTCGGGAATCTCTACATCAACCGCAAGTGCACCGGCGCGCTCGTGGACGTGCACCCCTTCGGCGGATTCAACATGAGCGGAACCGATTCGAAAGCCGGTGGACGCGACTATCTCCTCCTGTTCACGCAGGCCAAATCCATCAGCGAGAAATTCAACTAGACCGGGCGTCGTCATGGCCCGAACCGACCGCCGCATTCTGAACGACCCGCGATTCGGCCACGCGCGGGGCGAACCCGTCGTCATTCGCTTCGAAGGCCGGGATCTGGCCGCGTTCGACGGCGAACCGGTCAGCGTCGCGCTCCACGCGTCGGGCGTCGATATCCTCTCACGAAGCCTGAAGTTCCACCGACCGCGCGGGCTGTTTTGCGCCAAAGGTCATTGCGGCCGATGCCTCATGCGCATCGACGGCGTGCCGAACATGAACGGTTGCCGGGTTCGCTGCGCGTCGGGGATGTCGGTGCTGCGTGAGCCGGGCTATCCGAGCGCCGACTTCGACGTGCTCGGCGCGTCCGACCTGCTGTTTCGCGACCAGCTCGACTACCACCACATGGGCACGTCCTCGCGCGCGTCGATCCGCGCGATCACGCGGCTCGTGCGCGGCGTTTCCGGTCTCGGCGAGTTGCCGGACCTGATGCCGACGCCGGAGAAAACGATCGGCGACCTTCACACCGAGGTCCTTGTTGTCGGTGGCGGCCTCGCCGGGCTCGGCATCGGCGCGACGCTCTCCGAGGCGGGAATCGGAGTTGTCCTGGTCGACTCTGACAAGGCCGGAGGGCGGTGGCTCGACGCCTTCGACGAAAACAGCAGCGCGCCCCGTGCCCGGGCCGATCAGCTTCGTTCGCGGATCGAGGCCGCGGGCGGTCGAGCGCTCTCGCGAACGGAGGCGATCGGATTTTTCGAGGAGGGGTTCTCGGTGGTGCGGGACGCCGATGGCCTGAAACGGGTGCATGCGGCGCGAACCGTCGTCTGCACGGGTTCGTACGACCGGAGCGCGGCCTTCGTGCAAAACGATCTCCCGGGGGTGATGAGTGCCCGAGCGACCGAAGCACTGGCAGTGCGATACGGCGTGACGCCCGGCGAAAGAGTGATGATCTGGGGCGACGGTCTGAACGGCGCGCGAACGGCGCTGATGTTGATCATCGCGGGTGTCGAATTGGTTGCGATGGCGACGCCGTCCGATTTGCTAGTGGCTTCGCCCGAAGACATCGACGCGATTCGGGCGTCGGGTTGCGCGATTCTGACCGGCCATCACCTTCGCGCGGCCAAAGGGCGGCGGCGCGTGAGCGGCGTCGAATTCGAATCGGCTTCCGCGAACCGCCGCGCGGGCACATGCGACACGCTGATTCTCGATCTGCCGCCGCTCCCGGCGTTTGAGCTGGTCGCGCAGTCGGGAGCGCGCGTGACGTGGGATGGCGATCACGGTCGATTCGTGCCGGAGCGCGACGACGCCGGACGCACGACGCGCACCGACGTGTACGTCGCGGGTGAAGCGGCGGGTGTCGCGCCGCGCGCCGACCTCATCGAGGCCGACGCGTCACGCGTGGCGGACGCCATCGTTCGCGACCTTCGGGGAGGCGGCCGGCCATGACCGCGAAAACACTCGTGTGCTGGTGCGAGGATGTGACGGAGATCGAGATCCGCGAGGCGATTCGCGGCGGCTGCCGCGACCTCGCAAGCCTCAAGCGCTATCTCGCGGGGGGGACGGGCGCGTGTCAGGCGAAGGGCTGCGCCGCGGCGATGGTGCGTTTACTGGAAGACGAGACCGGCGTTTCCTTCGCGGGCAGCGCGCCGTTTGTCAGCCGCCCGCCGACGAGCATGACGTCGCTCGCCGACTTCGCGGGGCGAGATCTGTCGGAGCCCGGCGATGGGTGAACGCGTCGTCATCGTCGGCGGCGGCGTCATCGGCCTCGCCATCGCGTACGAGCTCGGGCGGCGAGGGCGGCGCGACGTGGTCATTGTCGAGCGCGGCCACCTGAACGGCGGCGCGACCGGGCGTTGCGGCGGCGGTGTGCGCCAGCAGTGGTCCACGGCGAATAACATCGAGCTGATGAAGCGCTCGGTGGAACTCTACGAGCGGCTGTCACGAGAGACCGGCGAAAACATCTGGTTCCGCCAGGATGGTTATCTCTTTCTCGCCAAGTCCCCGGAGCAACTCGCGCAGCTCGAAACGAACGTCGCCCTGCAAAACACGCACGGCGTGCGCAGCCGTATCGTGAACCGCACCGAGATCCGCTCGATGTGTCCCTTCGTGAATCCGGACGGCGTGACGGGCGGCGCGTTCAATCCGAAGGACGGAACGATTTTTCCGTTTTCCGTGCTGTGGGCGTATGCCCGCGCCATCGCGCGCTTCGGCCACGACCTGCGCACGCACACCGAGGTCAACGGCATCGACGGAGCGGATGGGACGATCACGCGCGTGCGAACGACGCGCGGAGACATCGAAACCGACCTCGTCGTCAACGCGGCGGGCGCGTGGGCGCCGTCGATCGGCGAGATGCTGGGTGTGCATCTGCCGAATCATCCCGAGAAGCACGAGGCGCTGGTGACCGAGGCGCTGCGCCCATTCCTCGGGCCGAACCTGGTGCCGATGGACAGCGGTTTGTTCGTATCGCAGACCATGCGCGGCGAGATCTACGCGTGCGTGGGAGTGGACAAGCACACGCCGACCGGATATACGCCGACCTTCCGTTTCGCGCGCAAGATCAGCCGGCTCATGATCGAGTTGATCCCTCGGCTCGCGCCGGTCAAGGTCCTGCGTCAGTGGGGCGGGTACTATGACATCACGCCGGATACAAACCCGATTCTCGGCCCCGTACGCGGATGGCCGGGATTTTGGCAGTGTCACGGGTTCATGGGCCACGGATTCATGATGGCCCCGGTGATGGGTGAGATCGTCGCCGAGGCAATCGTGAACGGCCGCGGGCATCCGGAACTGGACGCCTGTTACCCGGAACGGTTCGAGAACGGACAACTCGCAACGGAGCAGATGATCATTGGCTAGATCCATTCGGTTCTTCGGTGTCGCGGTGATCCTGCTGGGCTTCGCGACCGTCGCGCCCGCGCAGGAACGGATATTCTATATCGAGGAACTGCTCGCGACCTCGGCGCCCGCGGGACAGCGCGCTCCAGGCGGGACCATCAAGACCTGGGTGCGCGGTGACCGCATGCGCACCGAGTCGAGCAGCGGCGAGATCGCGATCTATCGGCAGGATCTCGGGCTCGCTTGGCTCATGCACGCGCCGTCGAAGACCTACGTCGAGGTCGGTTCGGACAAACTGGCGCAGATGGGCATGCAGAGCCTGTCCGTCTTTGGGCGCGTCGAAAACGGCGCGTTCGTCATCCCCGAGCCGCTCTTTCAGCCGACGGGGAAAAAGCGCGACGTGGGCGCGTGGAGTTGCGAGGACCACGAGGTGGCGGCGAAGCAGGTGCTCGGCCCGGGGATCACGTCGACGACCACGCAGTGCGTCGCGCCGAAGACCGGTCTCTTGGCCGCGGATCTCGTGCACGTCTTTCGGCTTTCGGTGGGGGGCGCGACATCGGCGACCTTCGACAAATTCTACGCGCAGGTGCAGCTCCTGCCCGGCTATCCCGTCGAGCAAAAGACCGTGACCAACGCGCAGGGGCAAATCGTCTCGACGACGAAGACGCTGAAAAAAGTCGAATTCCCCACGATGAACGACGCGCTCTTCGAGTTGCCCGCCGGTTTCACGAAGATCCAGCCTCCTCCGGGGCTCAAGTGACGGGCGACGCATCGGCGGACCTCGCGCATTGGGCGAGTGTCGCGCGCGACGTCGCGTTCGAAGCGGGCGAATTGCTGCTCGGTTTTCAGGGCCGCGCGGCGATCGATCGAAAAGGCGAGTACGATCTCGTCACAGCGGCGGATCTCGCCGCCGAGGCGCTTTGTCGGGAGCGGCTGGTCGCCGCGTTTCCCGGCAGCGGATACGTGGGGGAGGAGGGCGCCAGGCACGATCTCGACGCCGCGTGGCGATGGGTCGTCGATCCCCTCGACGGCACGAACAACTACGCCAACGGCATCCCGATGTTCTGCGTTTCGATCGCGCTCGTGCGCGGAAGCCAGACACAAGTCGGCGTGGTTCACGCACCCCGTCTCGGCGAAACGTTCGTCGCGATTCGCGGCGGCGGCGCAACCTGCAACGGCGATCCGATCCGGGTGAGTGCGAAAACGCGCCTTGCGGATGCGATCGTCGGCACGGGTTTTCCCTACGACAAGAAAACGAATCCGCAAAACAACCTCGACCACTTCGCGACGATCGTGCCGCACGTACGCGGCGTTCGTCGGATGGGCAGCGCGGCGATCGACCTGTGCTGGGTTGCGATTGGGCGGCTCGACGGATTCTGGGAATTGCGACTCAACGCGTGGGACGTCGCCGCCGGGGCGCTCGTGGTCACGGAGGCGGGTGGGCTCATCACCGACTTCGCGGGCGGACCGATCGGCGACCCGCCGCGCCACGTGGTCGCGGGGAACGTTTCGATCCACGGCGAGCTGCGCCGGTTGCTCGATCTGAACCCCGCTTGGAAGGATGACCCCACTCCATGATGGATGTGGTCGCCAAGTACGTCGAAGGCTGCCGCGACGACCTCGACGCCGCGCGCACGCTGTTGGACGCCGGGAAGGCCTTCTGGGTAGCCTTTCTCTGTCATCAGGCTCTTTTCAAATTGCTACGCGGATATTTCCTCCAAACGCAAAACCGCTATCCACCGAACGAGCCCCTCCTGCCTGCGCTGGCGCGGGCGAGCGGCCTCGACGCATCGCTGACCGAAGTCGATCTCGAGTTTCTTCACGAGTTGTCGTTTTACCCGCAGGTCGTTTCGCAAAGCGTCTATCGTCAGAAGATCGCCGAACGGGCGAGGGATGCGACATCGGTCCTGCAAAAGGCGTCCGATCTGGCGGAATCGATTCGAGCCCGCATCCCCTAGACGCCAAATCGCGCCGAAAACGGCCTTCGGGTATCCGAATTCACCGTTCGCCCCATTTCCTTCCTTGAAACGTTCGACGCACCGTGTTATGAATGAATCCTCATTCAGAGGCCACGCCGGCCGAGGGGTCGGCGGGTGGGCCTTTCGATCAGCGGCCGTAACGATTTCGAGCGGATTCGGCTCGGCGTTTCGCGTTTTGGATTGCTACCACGGAGGAGATCCCGATGAGTCATTCTATCCGGAAAGTGGCCGTGCTCGGCTCGGGCGTGATGGGGTCGGCCATCGCCGCGCATTTGGCGGGGTGCGGCTATCCCGTCGTGATGCTCGACATCGTGCCCTTCGACTCCATGCTCAATGACAAGGAGAAGGCGAAGAAGGACACGAAGGAAGTCCGCAACAAGCTCGGCACCGAGGCGCTGGCGGCGGCGCTCAAAGCCAAGATTCCGGCGTTCTACACGCCCAAAGCCGCGAACATCATCGAGATCGGAAACTTCGACGACGATTTCGCCAAAATCGGCGACTGCGACTGGATCATCGAGGTCGTCGTTGAGCGGATGGACATCAAGAAGCAGATCCTCGCGAAGGTGGACCAGTTCCGAAAAAAGGGCAGCATCGTTTCGACGAACACGTCGGGACTGTCGGTCGCCGGCATGTCTGAAGACTGCTCCGACGAGCTGAAGGCACACTTCCTGGGAACGCACTTTTTCAATCCCGTGCGTTTCATGAAGCTCCTCGAAATCATCCCCGGCCCGAAGACGAAGCCCGACGTGCTGAACTTTATGGCGGCGTTTTGCCAGAACGAGTTGGGCAAGGGCATCGTGTGGTGCAAGGACACGCCGAACTTTATCGCGAACCGCATCGGCGTGTACGGCATTTGCGGCGTCATGCATGCGATGGTGGAAGAGGGCCTGACGATCCCCGAAGTCGACGCGATCGTCGGCGAGCCGATGGGCCGTCCGAAGACCGCGGCGTTCAAGACCTCCGACATGGTCGGTCTCGATACGCTCGGCCACGTCGCGAAGACCGTTTACGACAACTGCGTGAACGATGAAGAACGCGCCGTGTTTCAGGTGCCCGACTTCTTCAACAAGATGGTCGAGTCCAAGCGCCTCGGCGACAAGACCAAGGGCGGTTTCTACAAGAAGGACGGCAAGGACCGCTTCGTCGTCGATTACACGACGATGGAATACGTGCCGCTCGGCCGGCCGGAATTCGATTCGATCAAGAACGCCAAGGGCGAAAAGGGCCTCGGCAACCGGATGAAGTTCCTCGTGAATGCCGACGACAAAGCCGGCAAGTTCGCGTGGAAGCTCATGTCGCGCGGCCTGCTCTATTCGGCGCGCCGCATCCCCGAGATCTCCGACAGCGTCGTCGAGATCGACAATGCGATGCAGTGGGGCTTCAACTGGAAAATGGGACCCTTCCGGACGTGGGACGCGATCGGCGTCGAAGAGTCCGTTGCCCGCATGAAGGCCGAAGGTCTCGAAATCCCCGCGCTCGTCGAGAAGATGCTCGCGACCGGCGCGAAGACGTTCTACAAAAAAGAGGGCGACACCGAGTACGCGTACGACCTGCTCGCGGGCAAGTACGTGGCCATCAAGAAAGACCCGATGTTCATGATCCTCGCCGAGACGGGCGGCACGAAAAAAGTCGCCGGCAACGACGGCGCTTCGATCTGGGACATCGGCGACGGCGTGTGCTGCCTCGAGTTCCACACGAAGATGAACGCCATCGACAACGACATCATCGAGATGCAGACGGCGATGTGCGACATGCTCGACGACGGCAAGTTCGAAGCGGCGGTGGTCTTCAACCACGCCGAGAACTTCTCGGTCGGCGGCAACCTCTTCATGATGCTCATGGCGCACAACAACAACATGCTGAGCGAGGTCGAGAAGACCCTGCAGAACCTGCAGAAGGCTCAGATGCGCATGAAGTACAACCGGCGTCCGGTCGTCGTGGCCACCGGGGGGCTGACCCTGGGCGGCGGCTGCGAGGTCGCGCTCCACGGCCAAAAGGTGGTCGGCGCGGCGGAAACCTATATCGGCCTCGTCGAGGTCGGCGTCGGTCTGATTCCGGCCGGCGGCGGCACCAAGGAATTCGCGATGCGCGTGGTCGAGGGCATCCCCGCCGGCGCCAAGGTCCCGATGCTGCCCTTCGCGCAAAAGGCGTTCGAGAACATCGCCATGGCCAAGGTCGCTGTCGGCATCAAGCAGGCGATGGACTTCGGCATCCTGCGCGAGACGGACATCATGGTTCCCAATCGCGACCTGCTGCTGTATCGCGCCAAGGAGACCGCGCTCGGCATGGCGAAAGTGGGCTGGAACCCCGGCCAGCCGCGCACGGACATTCCCGTCGCCGGCGAAAATACCTACGCCGCGTTCCTGATTGCCCTCGACGGCATGAAGAAGTCCGGGTGGATCAGCGAGCACGACGTGAAGGTGTCTTCGAAGGTCGGCTACATCGTCTCCGGCGGCAAGCGGGCCGAGGGCCAGACGGTGAGCGAATGGGAACTGCTGGATTGGGAAATCGAGGCCTTCATGAGCCTGCTCGGCGAACCGAAGACCATCGAGCGCATCCAGTACATGCTCATGAACAACAAACCCCTGCGGAACTAAAACCCGCCGACGGAGGATGTCGAGATGCGTGAAGCAGTGATTGTGGCAGCGTGCAGGACGGCCGTCGGAAAGGCCAATCGCGGTTCGCTCGTGTTCGTCCGTCCCGACGACATGGGCGCCACGGTGCTCAAGGGCGTCATCGAGCGCGCGGGCATCGAGCCGGAACTCGTCGAAGACGTGGTCATGGGTTGCGCCATGCCGGAAGCCGAGCAGGGGATGAACGTGGCGCGCATGTGCGTCCACGCCGCCGACCTGCCCGAGTCGATCGGTGCGCAGACCGTGAACCGTTACTGCGCCTCGGGCCTCCAGACGGTCTGGGACGTCAATTGCAACATCGCCATGGGATCCTACGACTGCGGCATCGGCGGCGGCACGGAAACCATGTCGATGATCCCGATGGGCGGCAACAAGATCGTGCCGAACATCAAACTCGCCGAGACCTATCCCAAGGCCTACGTGTCGATGGGCCAAACGGCCGAGAACGTGGCCGTCAAGTACAAGGTCTCTCGTGCGGAGCAGGACGCGTTCGCCCTCGAGTCCAACATTCGCGCCCTCAAGGCCATCGAGACCGGCGTCTTCAAGGAGCAGATCGTTCCGCTGAAGGCGTACAGGTACGATGGCAAGGGCAACAAGACCGAGTTCGTGTTCGACGTGGACGAGGGTCCGCGCCCCTCGACCATCGAAGCCCTGAACGGCCTCAAGCCGGCGTTCGTCAACCCCAAAGCCGCCGTCGAAGGCGCCGGCACGGTGACCGCGGGCAACAGCTCGCAGATGAGCGATGGCGCCGCCGCCGTGCTGATGATGGAAAAGGGCCTGGCCGCGAAAAAAGGTCTCAAACCGATGGCTGCTATCCGCGGTTTCGCAACGGTGGCATTTGACCCCGACCTCATGGGTATTGGACCGGCGCTGGCCATCCCCAAATTGATCGAACGTTTCGGCAAGCAGTATGGAATCACGCTCGCGGACATCGATTGCTTCGAGCTCAACGAGGCGTTCGCGTCGCAGGCGGTTTACTGCGTGAAGGAACTGGGCCTCGATCCCGCCAAGGTGAATCCGAGTGGCGGCGCGATCGCCCTCGGCCACCCGCTGGGCTGCACCGGCGCGAAGCTCACCACGCAGATCGTCTACTGGCTGCGCGACAACAAGAAGAAGTGGGGCATCGTCTCGATGTGCATCGGCGGCGGCATGGGCGCTGCCGGTCTCTTCGAGAATCTGACGCTCTAGTCCCGGCATCCGGCCATGCGACGGCGGGGCTCTTCGGAGCCCCGTCGTTTTTTCGCCCACGCGCCCACGGTTGGGGCGATTCGCGGCTTGACGATCAGATGTGCCGTTGATAAACAACGTGGCGCATTCGGGGCCGATTTCGCCCCGAATATCGGTCTTTCACGCGCCGCGGATCTTTGAATTGGAAAACGCACCGGACGACATCGCGTTCATGCGTCTCGCCCTCGATCAGGCGCGGGATGCGGCGGCGCGCGACGAAGCGCCGATCGGCTGCGTGATCGCGCACGACGGCGTTGTGATCGCGACGGCGGGCAACCGACGCGAGCGCGATCGCGACCCGCTCGCGCACGCCGAGGTTCTCGCGATCCGCGAAGCCGCGCGCGTGCTGGGCCGCTGGCGTCTGACGGGATGCACGATGTACGTGACGCTCGAACCGTGCACGATGTGCGCGGGCGCGATCGTCCTCGCCCGGCCGGACCGCGTGGTGTACGGTGCGGATGATCCCAAGGCGGGAGCGGTGCGCAGCCTGTACCGCGTGCTGGAAGACGAGCGGCTCAACCATGCGCCGATCGTCGAGCGGGGCGTCCTGGCCGAAGAGTGCGGTGCGATCCTGAGCGATTTTTTTCGCGCGAAACGCGAACGAACGAAGGCTTCCGACGATCCTTCAAAACTGAATCACGACCTGTAACGCGATCACCGACCTTTGCTGGAGAGATGGCAGAGTGGTCGAATGCGGCGGCCTCGAAAGCCGTTGTACCGCTTGCGGTACCGGGGGTTCGAATCCCTCTCTCTCCGAACGCCGCCGCCGATGAGCGGCGCCCGGTGATCCGTTTTTTTTTCCTATTCGTTTCGGTGCGCGGAGAGATGACCGAGTGGCCGAAGGTGCACGACTGGAAATCGTGTGTACGTCAAAAGCGTACCGAGGGTTCGACTCCCTCTCTCTCCGATCCGATTCGCGCAGCCCTCAGGGCTGCTTTTTTTTGCCCGGCCCCGGTACGCCGATGCGAATGTCGCCGGTTACGACATGGAGCGTCCATGCCGCGCCGCCGCCGCGCGTCGTGAAATAGACCGACGCCGGTTCGGGCTGCGTGATCGGCTGATCGACCGAGACGCGCCCGGATTTTTCGACGAGGGCTTCGAGCGCGAGTTTCGCCCGATCGCCGACGCGGAAATCGACGGACCCTTCCTTGACCGAGATGAGCCCCGATCCCGTGCTCTCCGCCGAAATGTCCGCCGACACCTGGCCGCGCTTCAGCGCGATGCGCACGGCCTGCTTCGCGGATCGCGGGAGTTGAAGATCGACCTGGCCTTCCTTGATTTTCAGATCCACGTCGCCGCCATGATCGACGATGCGCACGCGGCCGGCGCGAAAATCTCCGCGGATGCGCCCGTCGAGACCTTCGATCGCGAGCGATCCGTCCAGGGCGTCGATCACGACGGACGATTTCGCGGGGACTTCGATCACGAGTTCGAGTCGAAACTTGCCTGGCTTGTGCCGCGTCTCGATGCGCGCGCCGGTCGGTGCGGCGATGAGTCGGAACGCGCCGTCGCCCGGAGACGATGAACCGATCGCCGTGAGTTTTCCCATCGCGCGGATCTGACCGTCGGCCGATTTCACGATTCGGATGTCGCCCGCGCCGTCGACGACGAGCGTCGGTGCAGCGCCGACCGCGACCGACTGGATCATGGCGTCACTCCCCGCCCAAGCGACGCAGATCCACGCCAGGGACAAAACGATCGCCAAAAGGACGTTTCTCATGCGCGACTCCGCAGTGTCAGGGCTGGGGTTTCATGCCGTCGATCGAGTCCGGGCGCACGCCGTCCGGCGCGAAAACCCGGACGCTCGAACCGCTTTGGCGCACGACGACATCCCATTGCGCTCCGCCGCCGCGAAAGGCGTATTCAACCTCGCGCGGAACTCGTTCGAATCGTTCCAGACGCACCCGTTCGCCCACGAGACCTTCCTTGCTCAAATCCGTCGCGCGCACGCTCGCCCGCGTCTCGGGTGACACGGTGAGTTCGACGCGGCCTCGATCGACAACCACGCGCGCCGCGCCGGGGGTCTGCGACAGCAAATCGATGATCGCCGAGCCCTCGACGATTTCGATATTCACGGGCCTGTTCTCGGCGCGGAAACGCGAGAGTGTCGCCTTCCCCTTTTGCAATTCGATGTCGACGCCGCCGCCGTGCGACTGGAGTTCGATCGAACCGGAGCGGCTTCGCGCGGAAAAGTCTCCGATGAGGTCGGTCGCGACGAGCGCTCCGTCGATGTGCGTGACGTGAACGGTTGTCACGGCGGGGACCGAAATCGCGAGCGTGCCGCCGGTTGGGACGTCTGCCTTGAGTCGAATCCCGCCGATGTCCGATTCCAGCCGGAATCTGAACGAAGGGGGAATGGCAGCGTTCGGCGAATCCGGAACGAACCGCGCGCGAATTTCCCGATCCGCTCCCCGTTGAACACGCAACCGACCGTGCGCGTCGATGAGCAGTCGCGGCGAATCGCCTGCGGGCACCACCTGAACGCCCGAAGGCGGCGGAGCCACGTCTTCGCTCGGCGTTGGTGCGACCGGTTCTTCGACGGAATCGGGTGGATCGGACTCTTCGGCGCTCGCGACACCTGGAAAGATCGCAAGGGCGACCGCGAGAAAAACAGTCCGGTTTCGTGCCCCGCGGAGATTCACGTGGAGCCGTGTTCCGTGTTCACGCCTCGCAGTAACTCCACGGCGTGTGCGAGGACGGGCAGGACGACGTCGAGACACTCGAGTGCGCCTTTTCGGCTTCCGGGCAGGTTCACGATCAGCGTTCGGTTGCGGATCGCGGCGACGGCGCGCGAGAGCATCGCCATGGGCGTGATCGCGAGCGAGCGCATGCGCATCGCCTCGGCGATCCCAGGCGCCATTCGCTCGGAGACGGCCAGTGTTGCCTCGGGGGTCACGTCGCGGTCGGTGAAACCGGTGCCGCCTGTCGTCAGCACGACGGCGACCGCGGGGTCGTCGCAAAGACGCACGAGTTCAGTCTCAATGCGCGCGCGGTCGTCGGGGATCACGAGATAGTGGGCGCAGGCCCAGCCCGCGTCGTGCATGCGTTGCTGGAGCGCCGGGGCGCTCGTGTCCTCGCGCTCGCCGATCGATGCCTTGTCGGAAAGCGTCAGGATGGCGTAGCGGCGAATTGCGGCCTCGCTCATGGGGACTCCCGTTTGCCCGGCGAGTCGAACAGGGATCGATGCGTGGCCGAAGTAGGGGGGAGCCGAAACGGCCCCGACGAAGGTCAGATCTCGAGCTTCATCACCGTCAGGCGAAACTTGCGAAACGCCATCTTGTTCTCCCCGGACGCGCTGGACGACGCCTTGCTCGCCGAATACATCACCTGCATCAGCACGTGATAGGGCGTTCGTTTATCGGCCAGAATCATCAGGTTGTCCTGGGCCTTGAGCTTTGGGTGAAGCTTGGCCAGGCGATTGAGCGTTTCGGCCTGTTGGTCGAGAGCCCCCTTGAGATTGGGGACCATGTAGGGATTTTCCTTCGCGAGAAAATCCTGCGGGATCACGCCGTTCAGAATCGGCGCGACCTTTTTGTCCTCGACGACGACCTCGTCACGGGTGACGAAGATCTTGATCGCCTCGAGCGGCTGCTCGTCCTCGGTGGAGTAGGGCAGCGTCATGGCGTCGGAGACACTGACGTTTTGGGCGCTGAACGACACGCTCTTGAGCAGGAAGACGAGGATGATGGTCATCATGTCCATCATCGCGACGATGTTCAAATAGGTGATCTCGTCCGCGGCGCGCTTGGCCTTCCCGATCGCCCGGCGGCGTCGGTGCACGGCGCGAATCGCCGTGAACATCGGGGTCGCTGCGTCCTGGGAACCGTTCGCGTTGGCGGACTGCGTCATCAAATTCGTCCGGGATTATTGCGGCGCGTTCGTCGTGATGCCGACGATGCCCGGTGAAAGCTGAACGTCAGGGAACAGGATTCTCGGCCCCTGGTTTCGCAGCGCGTCCATCGTTTTTACGACGATGTCGTACTCGATGTCCTTCTCCGCCGCGAGGATCACGAGGGTCTCGTTGGGATAAGCGTCCTTGACCTCGATCGCGACTCGCTGCAGCGCGTCGTAGTCGTACTTCTGGTCCGCGGTCATCGCGATGGGCGGCATGACACCTCCGCGGCCCGCCACCGTGAAGCCCTGATGCGTGACGAAAACCGTCAGCGTCAGTTCGTTCTTCGGCGTTTCCTGCGGCGTCGATGCCTCGGACGACTTCACCGTCAGCGGAAAGATCGACATCATCGCCAGCGGCAGAACTGTGCTGATCGCGACGAGGAGGAAGATGATCAGGTTGACGTTGACGTCGAGGTAAGGGACGAGGTTCAATTCTTCGTTGGCGTGGTACGACGGAATCTTCCGCCGTGCGCGCCGCAACAGCACCTGCGCCGCCTGTTCCTCGGCGGTCGCTTTTTTCTCGGGGGCTTTGTCGTCGGTCATGCTGCTTGCCGGCCTTGTTCGGTTCGCTCGGCGAATGCCGGATTATTTGTGGGCCGTCTTGCCGTGACGCAGAATCAGGTAATTCTCGAACGCGGCCGAATTCGACTCCAGTTCCGCCAGCATCTTTTTGCTTTTGCCGGCGAGGAGCAGGTGGCCCATCATGCACAGAATCGCGATGCCCAGACCGATCGCCGTGTTGTTCATGGCTTCGGAGATACCGGTCGCGAGGAAGGCCGCCTTCTGCTCGGGGCTGACCGCCGCGAGGGCGGCGAACGACCGGATGAGGCCAAAGATGGTGCCGAGGAGTCCGACCAGGGTGGCGATGTTCGCGAGGGACCACAGCGACGCAATCCGCTTTTCGAGCAGCGGCGACACGCGCATGAGTTCCTCGTCCATCGAGGTCGAAATCGCCATCGCGCCATCCTGCAATTTGGCGATGCCCGCCTTGAGCACGCGCGCGATCGGCGCCGAGCTGGCGTTGCAAAGCTGAATCGCCTTCTCGAGCTGACGCTCCTGGAGCAGCCCGACGATGTGCCGCGAGAAGACATCGGCGTCGACGCGGTAGGCGACGAACAGGCGATACGCCCGTTCGAGAATGATGCCGACGACGAACACCGAGATCACGATATTGATGTAGATCGGCAAGCCGGCGTCTTTAAAAACCGTCGCAAACGTTCCCATCGTACGGCACCCAAATCGTTGACGGACCGGGCACGACTCGCGGCCATCCCCGCGATACGGTCCCGTATCCATTGTTCGGAAGGTGTTTTTAGCATGACTGGGAAAAGAAAATCCAGACCATTGGAAATCTGCCCGGTTTTTTTCTGCAATCCCGGGCGAAATCCCGATTTCGGCCCGACCGGTTTCGGGCTCGCCGTCTCGGTTATTTCAACTCTGGCAGGCCCGTGGCGGGTTTTTCGCCTTCGGGAGCCCCGGCCAGCCACCGGCGCACCCGCCCGACCGTTCCGGCGAAGTCGGCGGGTTCGACCCACCAAATGGCCACCCCATGCCGCTCCATTCGCCGGAACCACGTCCTCTGCCGCTTGGCAAACGCGCAAATGTCGCGCGCGAGTTCCCGTTCCATACGCTCCACGTCGACTTCTCCCGTCAGCAGCCGGGCGAGATGCCGATATTCCAGTCCGAAGTACGCGAACCGCTCCGGCGGCAGGCTCATCGCCAATCGGCGGGCCTCGTCGATCAGCCCCATCTTCAGACGCGTCGCTAGCCGTAGGCGGATCTTTGCGCGCAACTCGGCGGGATCGACGCGCAGACCGATCACGAGGTGGTCGAAATCTGTGGGGGGACCGGAATCGAAGGACGCGTTTTTCGCGGCGTGCGCGATTTCGATGGCGCGCAGTACATGCTCCCGCGTGTCGAGGTCGGTGTCGTTGTGGAGTTCCGGCTTCAAACGCCGGAGCATTACGGACAGTTCGTCGAGTGAAGCGTCCGCGAGGCGGCTGCGCAGATCCTCGTCCACGGGCGCTTTCGCCATGCGATAACCCCGCAGCACGCAGTCGAGATACAGAGCCGTGCCGCCGCAAAGAATGGGCAATCGACTCCGTGCGCCGATGTCGCGAGCCGCGGCGAAGAAGCGAGTCTGAAAATCGTAAACGGAGAAGTCTTCGGCGGGCTCGAGGATTTCGATGAGGTGCGCGGCTATGCGCGCTCCGTTGACGACGTAGTCGCCGAGGTCCTTGCCGGTGCCGATGTCCATGCCGCGATAGATCTGACGTGAATCGGCGGAGATGATCTCGCCGCCGAACTCGTACGCGAGCCGCGCCGCAACGCGCGTTTTGCCGGACGCGGTGGGACCGAGGATCGTCAGAAGTTTGGTCGCGGGCGCACTCACTTCACGATCTTGGGGTCCACCGTCACGCTGATCGGGCAGTGGTCCGAGCCGAGGATATCGGCGTGAATCGCCGCTTTTTTCACGTACGCCATCGCGCCCGGCGTGGCCAGAACATAGTCGATCCGCCACCCCACGTTGCGCTCACGCGCGCCGCCGCGCTGCGTCCACCAGGTGTAGCGGCCGCCGGTTTTCTCGAAGCGGCGAAACGTGTCGACCCACCCGGCCGCGAGCCAACGCCCGAATTCCGCGCGTTCCTCGGGCCGAAAACCGCTGTTTTCCACGTTGTCTTTCGGGCGGGCGAGATCGATCGCCTCGTGCGCCGTGTTGAAGTCGCCGAAGATCAGCACGCGGCCTCCGTCGCGCAGATCCTTGGCGAGCAGATCGAAGAGCCGCCGAGAGAAATCGAGCTTATAGGGAATACGCGACAGATCGCGGTTCGGCCCCGTGCCGTTGGGCACATATACGTTGACCACGCGCAGTTTGCCGAAGGTCGCGCACTGGAAGCGCCCTTCGATGTCGAATTCACGCACGCCCATCGAGCGGACGAGGTCGTCCGGCTCGGTTCGCGACAGCAATCCGACGCCGCTGTAACCGGCTTTTTGCGCGGGGAAATAGTCCTGATTCCACCGGCGCATCGAGGTGATCGACTCCGGCACCTGCGTTGGATCCGCGCGAACTTCCTGAAATCCGATGATTTTCGCGTCCGTTTCGGCGAGCCACCCGGCGAGCCCTTTCTTTTCGCAGGCGCGAATGCCGTTCACGTTCCACGAGACCATTTTCACGGGCTGAACCTCCTTGGATAAGGGATCTCCAAAGCCATAACAGATGGTCCGCCGTCGGGCAAGTCTGATTCAATCGGAAAAATATACAATAAAAACAATGAGATAAGCGCCATTTAGCCAATTCGCCACAAAAAGCGACATTCACGGCAAAAAAGGGTTGAACGGCAATTCATTCCGTATTATAAGGATATTGCGAATACGCTATGTCGGCTTGTCCGACCCACCTCGGACCCGCCGACGAGATCGGAAAGGGACCGAACATGCCCACCGTCCACCGCCGAGATTTCATCCGCATCGCTTCGGTTTCCGCGGGCGCGGCCGCGGTCGCCACGGGACTGCCGACGAACTGGTGGGGCGCGTACGCGAGCGAGTCGCCCGATCCCGAAACCGACGGCGACAGGATCGTCCCGACGTTCTGCGAGATCTGCTTCTGGAAATGCGGCGTGCTCGCGCACGTTAAAGATGGGCGCGTGACCAAGATCGTCGGCAATCCAGATCATCCGCTTTCGAAAGGCCGGCTGTGTCCGCGCGGCACCGGCGGCACCGGGCTCCTCTACGACCCCGACCGGCTGAAGAAGCCCATGATCCGCGTGAAGAGTCGCGGCGAGCATCATTTCGAGGAAGTGAGTTGGGACAAGGCGCTCGACGAAACGGCCGAGCAACTGCTGCGCATTCGCGAAAAGCATGGCCCGGAAGCGCTCGCGCTCTTCACGCACGGCTACGGCGGAAAATGGTTCACGCACCTGCCGAAAGCGTACGGATCGCCGAACATCGGCGCGCCGTCTTATGCGCAGTGCCGTGGGCCGCGCGAGGTCGGCTACTCGCTCACCTACGGCACGGGCGTCGGATCGCCGGAAAACCTCGACATCGAGAACGCGCGCTGCCTGGTGCTGATCGGCTCGCATCTCGGCGAGAACATGCACAACACGCAGGTGCAGGAGATGGCGACGGCCATCGGGCGCGGCGCGGAGTTGGTGGTCGTCGATCCGAGGTTCTCCACCGCGGCGGGCAAAGCGCGTTACTGGTTGCCGATCAAGCCCGGCACCGACATGGCGCTGCTGCTCGCGTGGATGAACGTGATGATCTCCGAGGGGCGATTCGACGCGGAGTACGTGGCGAAGTACGCCGTCGGTTTCGACGAACTCAAGGCGCACGTCGCCGACAAGACGCCCGAGTGGGCGTATCCGATCACGGGGCTGCGGCCCGAGCTGATTCGCGAGAGCGGACGATTTCTGGCGTCGTTCCGCCCCGCGACGCTGATTCATCCCGGCCGACGCACGACGTGGTACGGCGACGACACGCAGCGCGGGCGCGCCATGGCGATCCTCGCAGCGCTTTTGGGCAGTTGGGGTCGGCGCGGCGGATACGTGTCGCACGGATCGAACGAACTCCCCGCGTACCCGTACACGAAATATGCGTATCACCCCAAGGTCCTTGCCGACAAACCGAATGCAAACACGTATCCGCTGGCGGACGAAGTGCTTGCGTCGGGTCTGTGCGACGCCACGTTCACCGGCAAAGCGCCTTACGAGATCAAGGGATGGCTCGTGTACGGCTCGAATCTGATGCAGTGCCTGCCGAATCCCAAGCAGACGATCGAGGCGATCCAGAAACTCGACTTCATCGCGGCGATCGACGTGCTCCCATCGGAAATTGTCGGCTGGGCCGACGTGGTGCTGCCGGAGTCGACCTATCTGGAACGCTGCGACGAGCTGGTCGTCGATGCCTACAAGGGGCAACCGTACATCGCCGTGCGCCAACCGGCGGTCGAGCCCATGTATGACTCGAAACCGGGATGGTGGATTGCGCGCGAGATCGCGCATCGCATCGGCCTGTCCGACTACTTCCCGTGGAAAGACAGCATGGAGTACGCCATGCATCGCCTCCACGCGGCGGGCTACGACTGCGACGTGCTGCGCGACACCGGCGTCATTCTCGGCGAACGCCAACCGAACTGCGAGGAGGAAGGACTCGCGCCCACCTTCGACACGCCGAGTGGAAAGATCGAGCTGCGCAGCCAGGCGCTCGCCGACATGGGATTCGAGGCGATTCCCGACTTCCACCCGCATGAGGAACCGCCCTCGGGCATGTTCCGTTTACTTTTTGGTCGCGCGCCCTCGCACACCTTTGGACGCACCACGAACAATCGATTCCTCGGCACCGTCTTCGATCAGAACGAGGTATGGGTCAACGCGGATGTGGCGAAGTCACTGCCCGGCTTCGGCGCGCCGCTGAAAAACGGCGAACTCGTGGTGCTGGAAAATCAGGACGGAGTCCGCAGCACGCCCATTCGCGCGAAGGTGACCGAGCGGATTCGCGGAGACTGCGTGTACATGGTGCACGGCTGGGGCCACACGGCGAAGGGGCTCTCGTGGTCGCGCGGGCGCGGCGCATCCGACAGCGAGCTCGTCACGCGCTACAAGGTCGACCCGATCATGGGCGGCACCGGCATGAACGTGAACTTCGTGCGCATCGCGCCGGTGGAGGCGTGACATGAGACGCCTCACGCGCGAGATTCGCTATGCGATGGCCGTGGACACACGCCGGTGCGTGGGCTGCAATGCCTGTGTGCTGGCCTGCAAGGCTGAAAACAATCTGCCCGAAAACGGCTTTCGCGACTGGATCGTGACCGAAACGACGGGCAAGTTCCCAAACCTGTTTCAGGAGATTCGCTCGGAACGCTGCAATCACTGCGCGAACGCGCCATGCGTGTCGGCGTGCCCGACCGGCGCGAGTCACGTGGGAGTCGGCGGCATTGTGCTCGTCGATCCCGACAAGTGCACCGGCTGCAAAGCGTGCATTGCGTCGTGCCCTTACGACGCGCGCTACGTGCACGAGGACGGCGGCTTCGTCGACAAGTGCACGTTCTGCGTCCATCGGGTCGAAAAGGGCGGGCAGCCCGCGTGCGTCGAGATCTGCCCGACACGTTCGCTCACGTTCGGCGACGCGAACGATCCGGACAGCGAAATCTCCCGGCTTCGTGCGTCGCGCAAATCAAAGACATCGAAGCCCGAAGCCGGCACGCGGCCCAACGTCCACTTCCTGATCTAGGCGGGAGGCAAAGATGAATCGCGCCGAGAAATTCTGGAATCCCTACCTTGCCGGTATCGCGCTCGGTCTTGTGCTCTTGTCGTCCTTTCTCGTGATGGGCAAGGGACTCGGGGCGTCGGGCGCGGCGAACCGATTCGGCATCGCCGCACTCAACAGCATCGCTCCCGCTCACGTCGCCGCGAGTCCCGGCATGTCCGACGCGGTCGAAGGCGGGCGGCACCCGCTCGACAACTGGCTGGTCTTCGAGGTGCTCGGTGTGTTCCTGGGCGGCGCGGTCGCCGCGTACACGGCCGGGCGAATGAACTGGAAGATCGTCCGCGGCACGGGATGGTCCGCGCAGAAGCGCCTCGCGTTCGCGTTCGGCGGCGGCGTGGTGATGGGCATCGCCGCACGCATGGCGCGGGGCTGCACGTCGGGCCAGGCGCTCTCGGGCGGCGCGGTGCTCTCGGCGGGGAGCTGGGCGTTCATGCTGATGGTATTCGCGGGCGGCTACGCCGTCGCGTACTTCGTGCGGAGGCAGTGGTCATGAACACGCTCTTCCCCTTCGATTCGCTCGTACACGGCCATTATCAATTCGGCCTCGTCGCGGCGGTGGCGATCGGTTTTGCGTTCGGATTTGTGCTCGAGCGCGCGGGATTCGGCCGCGCCGACAAGCTCGCGGCGCAGTTCTATCTGCATGATATGCGCGTCTTCAAGGTGATGTTCACGGGCATCGTAACGGCGATGCTCGGCCTCGTCATCGCCGCCGGGCTGGGTCTCGCCGACCTTCGCGCGATCTCGCAGTCGGTGGCGAGCGAGACATTTTGGGTGCCGATGATCGCGGGAGGCTTTCTGCTCGGCGTCGGGTTCATCGTGTCGGGCTACTGCCCGGGAACGTCGCTCGTCGCGAGCGCGTCCGGAAACCTCGACGGCATTATGGCGTTCGCGGGCGTCGTCGTCGGAACGCTCATCTACGGCGAGGCGTTTCCCGCGATTCGCGAATTCCATTTCGCGGGCGCTGCCGGCCAAGTCTTTCTCTACGACGTTTTCGGTATGAGCCCCGCGCTACTCGCGGCAATCGTCGCGGTCGCTGCCGTGGCGATGTTCTTCGGCGCCGAAAAGGTCGAGCGGATCGTTCGCGCGAAACGTACAATGGGAGCGGACGAAGCGCCCGAACCCGTTCGTCGCATGGCGTTCGGCGCGATCGGCGCGCTGGCCGCGACCGCAGTGGTCGTGATGCTCGTCCCCGTGACCATGGGCGCGGCGACACCGGCCACGATTGATTCGATCGACGCCGAAACCCTCGCGCACCGCGTGGTAGAGTCGCCGTGGACGATCCGCGTGATCGACCTGCGCGACGCCGAGGCGTGCGCGGCCGCTCGCGTGCCCGGAAGCGAATGCGTCGGTCCGGACGGACTGGCGTCACTTGGCCTTGCCGACGACGCAGGCGCCCGCGAACTGGTGCTCGTCGGCGACGCCGCATTCCATGCGCCGGCCGCGGCGAATGCTTACCCGGGGAGAATTTCGGCGCTCGCGGGCGGGTTCCCGTCGTGGCGCGCGTTCGCGCTCGAAGCCCCCGCAGAATCGCCGGGTGCCGATTGGACGCCCGCTGAGTGGGATCGCTTTCGCTTCCGGACGGCGCTGAACGGCGTGCTCACGGGCGCGGCCGCCGCGCCGGTCGTTGCCGCGCCGACGGGCGCTGTCGCCGCCGCGCCGAAAAAGAAAAAGGCCGGCGGGTGCAGTTGAGAAGAGTTGCATGACAACAAACGCGGGAGCGCGGCCATGACGGAAATCGAAGTCAACCGAAACAGCCACCTGATCGATCCCGTGATGCACATCTGGGGTTGGGAGATTCCGGTCTATCTGTTCCTGGGCGGGCTCGCGGCGGGGATGATGATCCTCTCGGCGGCAATGGCGCTACGGGACGTGGATGGTCGTCGCTCGAAATGGGCGCGCTTCGCTCCGTTTGCCGCGCCGATTCTGCTCTCCATCGGCATGGCGGCGCTTTTCGCCGATCTCGAATTCAAATCGCACGTCTTTCGGTTCTATTTCGCGCTGCGCGTGACCTCACCCATGTCTTGGGGCTCCTGGATACTGCTGGGGATCTACCCCGCGACGATTCTGCTCGGACTGGCGTCGATGACCGAAAGCGAACGCGTCGCCGCGACCTCGTGGAATCCGCGTTGCCCGGTGGTTGTCGGTCAGACGCTCGACCGCCTGTGGCGCTGGGCGCGCTCAAACGTCGCGATGCTGGCGAAGATCAACATCGCCCTCGGCGTTCTGCTCGGAGGATACACGGGCGTGCTGCTCGGCACGCTCGCCGCGCGCGCCGCGTGGAACTCGATCTTCCTCGGACCGCTCTTTCTCGTATCCGGGCTCTCGACGGGCGCGGCGCTGTTCATGCTGTTTCTCGTGTCGGCTGACGAGCACCATCGCCTGCGTCGGTGGGATCTCGTCGCGATCGGTGTCGAGATTCTTCTGCTCGCGATGTTCTTTCTCGCCCTCGCGGGCGGCGGCGGACAGACCGGGCGCGACGCGGCCACGCTCTTTTTCGGCGGACCGTTCACGGCGGTCTTCTGGTCGCTCGTGGTCGCCGTCGGCCTGATCGTTCCCGCCGTTCTCGAATTGCTGGAGTCCCGCCTCGGCCTGCGCCCCGCGAGGCTTGCCCAGGCGCTCATTCTGATTGGGGGATTGTCCTTGAGGTGGATTCTTGTCCTGGCGGGGCAGGCTTCCGTTTGACCGCCGGGTCAATTGTCGCCCAAGATCTCCAAAGGCCGGATTGTGCGTTCGGGCACAATCCGGCCATTGTTTTGCCCAAGCGGGTTTGCTAACATTTTTCGACGATTTTTCCGGCGGTTTGGCCGGTTTAGGCGACGGCTCGTTGCAGCCGATCGGGCCCCGTGCATGGGACCTGAAGGAGACCTCGCGATGAACTTGGATGTTCGCACCAACCCGGCGCTGCTGAAGCTCGATCTTTACTGCAAGGGGCTTCGCATCGACGATTCCTGCAAGACCGCCGTGGACAAGCGCGGCCGGCCCATCATGCGCACGCGCGCCGGGCTGGGCAGCGGGCTCGAACTGATCCTGCCCGACAAGATCTGGACGAACGTTCCGGTCGTCGAGGACTTCGTGAAGCAAAGCCCCTACACGCTGCACACGGAAGACGGCAAGTTCGTGCTTCGCCTTTCGGGCGAGCGCGTGTGCGAGGTGCGCGTGCCCAAGGAGCCGGACTTCTACGAGAAGCTCACCTCAACCGGACGCAAGATGAAGCGCATCGGCGTTTTGCAGGGCACGTACATCGGCATCTACCCGACGGCCGCGTGCTATTACTGGACCAAAAAGCCCCGCGAGAACTGCGACTTCTGCTCGGTCGGTCTGAATCTCGGCACCGAAGAGGAAGAGGCGAAACTCGTGCAGGACGTGGTCGAGACCTGCATCGCCGCGCAGGAAGAGTGCAACATCACCTACGTGCACTTCAACACGGGCTTCTACGAGGGTGACACCTACCTCGACCAGTTGGAGCCGTACATCAAGGCGGTGCGTCAAAACACCGGCCTGCTCATCGGCGTGCAGACGCCGCCGCATCCCGATTTTCGCCGCTACGATCGATTGCGCGAAATGGGCGTCAACACCGTGTCGTTCTGTTTCGAGTTCTTCAACAAGGAAGTCTTCGACCGGCGTTGCCCCGGCAAGAGTCGCCACGTCGGCCTTCAGCGCTACCTCGACGCGGTCGCCTATTGCGCGAAGCTTTTCGACACGACCAACGGCGAGATCGTGGCCGGTCCCGAGCCGGTGCCCGACACGCTCGCGGCCATCGACTGGATCACGAGCGTCGGCGCGATTCCCACGGTCTGCATCTTCCGACCGCTTCGCGGCACCGACGCCGAAAAGGATCCGCCGCCGAACACCGAGGAGATGGTGCCCGTGTTCAAGCGCCTTTACGAGCGCTGCATGGAACGTAACCTTCCGATCGGCATCGCGCACAACGTCGAAGTCTCCATCGTGCTCAAGCCGGAGGAGTGCCACTACTTCTCTGATCACGAGGGAAAGTACGTTCTGAACAAGGCGAAAATCTGGCTCGGCAACAAGGTTCTGCGCGCAATCCTGTGGTGGCAGCGTACCCGCGCCAGCCTTTATCGCTCCCGCAATCCCCTCGCGCTTCCGGCGACGGCCTCGTGCGCTTCGCGCCCCCTCGGTGGCGCTGCCGATAAGGCGGCTTGATGGTCGAAAAGTCGCTTCGCTGCCCGCGTTGCGGTACGGTGACGCCGGTTTCGACCGGCCAATGCGTGAAATGCGGGCTGAAGATGGTCAAGAAAAAGAAGTCGGGCGAGGTCGAGCCCGAATCTGCGCCTTCCCCTGCGCGCGTCGCGCCGCCGGCCGGGCCCACGGCGACCAAAGCCCTGCCGGGCGCGGCTCCGCCCGCTTCGCCGGCCAAACCCCAAAGACCGCCCGAGTCGCCGCCCCGCGCGGTTTCCGCCAAGTCCGGCGTCGCCATGCCCAAGCTGCGCGTGGATGGTCTCGAGCGTCACGACGACGACGCGAAGAAGGCCACGAGTGCCGGCGAGGGCGGGAAGCGCCTTAAGGGACTCGAACAGACCGCGGTTCAGGAAAAACGCGGCGCCGCGCCGCCGGCCAAGGATGAATTCAAGTCGTTGCTGATGGAGCCCCACGAGGTCGACGGCCCTGGGGTCGACCGCGTCAGCCCGCCGAATTCGGCGGAGGACGACACCTCGATTCAGAATCTGATGTTGGCTCCCCATGAAACATTCGGGGACACGACAGCCGTCGATCCGGTCGCGGCCAAGGGGAAAGGGATCGCCGATTCGTTCGGGTTCAAGCCGCTCTACAAAATTCAGGAAGACCCCGGTCCGCGCCCGCCGGGCGAGTCCGCCGGTTACGACACGACGGGTCTCGCGAACGCCCTGCCGCCCGCGGGTGGGATCTCCCATCGCATGTCGGCGATGGAGGGCGCGTACCAAGACCCATACGCGGTCGATTCGCTCTCCGACGCGCCGATGAATCCCGATGCGGCACGTTTCCGGCGCTCGGGTCCGAAAACCGACGACGGACCGCCGGCGGACGAGGTCGTCTACCAACTCAAGGTACGCCAGGCGAAGAACCGGATTTTCACACGCATCCTTCCGATGGCGCTCTTTGCCGCCGCGTTCTGGTTCGGCGGTCGGGAGTTCCTGCTCCCCATGCTCCTGATCCAGGGCGAATGGAAAGGGCGCATCGTCGACATCGACGACCGGCACGTCGGCATGGACATGCACCTCTCCCGCACCGGTCGAAAGCTCGCCGGAACGGTGAAATTCGAGTTTCCCAAGACACCCGAGGGTCTGATGCACCCCGGCAATACGCCGCGGGTATTCGGGCAGGTGATTCACGGCGCGGACGGAAAGGTCGTCGGGGAATTCGACGTCAACAAGATCTACCTGAAGGTCTGGTCCGGCGACGCCGACAGTTACCTGCTTCTCGAAGGTGGTCACACCTTTGACACGGACGGGCAGATGATCGTGCGCGACGGTAAGGCCACCAATTCGGAAGATTCGTCCGGCACGTTTGTCCTGGTTCGCGTCACCACGAAGTGAGGCCGCGCCCCGGCGAGCCGATCAGGCCGCCATCTCGGAAAACAGGCCGAACACGAACATCACGACCATGAAGATGATCGCGACGATCGACAGCGCGATGTTGATCCAATTGACGATGATCGCGGCCTTCACCATGTCCGCGCCGCCCACGCCGTCGGGATTCGCCTCGATCTGCTTCCGAGCCTGATAACCGAGAATCACGCCGGGGATCGAGAAGAAGATTCCGCACAGCAGGAAGCTCGCGACGCCGAGGACGAGCGACGCGATCGCCGCACCCGGCGGGGCCGGTTTCGCGGGCATCGGCGGACGCGGCCCGGACGGCGGATACGGGAGCGGAGCGGCGGCCTCCGGGCGGGGCTGATCGATCGCCCCCTCGGGCGCGCCGCTTCCGACGTCCGTGGCAATCGGCGCCGTGGGCGTCGAGACGGGCGTCGGCACGACGAACTGCCGTGTGCAGTGCCCGCACGCCGCGGTGGATCCCGGCGCGAGTCCGCTGACATCGAGGATCGCCTGACAGTGCGGGCAACGAACGCGCATGAAACCCCCTCGCGCCGAATCGGCGTGACGCGAACGGCGTGTTCGCCTCGCTCCCTCATATCGTGAGTCCCCGGCCGGGGCAAGGATCGGGAATGGCGAGGCCAATCCGGATTGCCAACGCGGGCGAATCGTCGTAGCTTCGCGACCGCTTCCGCGCCCCGCGTCGGGAGGAATCCATGCCTCATGGTCTCGAACAAAACCTCGCCGTCATGTGGAGCAATTCGGTTTGGCGCTTCGGCGACAAACCGTGCCACCGGTTCGTTCGCGACGGCGAGTGGATCACGCACACGTACAAGGATGTGGATGAGCGCGCCCGGCACTTCGCGCTGGGCCTCATTTCCCTCGGGCTGACGCCGCTCGACCGGGTGGCTCTGGTCTGTGAAAACCGACCCGAATGGGGCGTGGCGGACCTGGCGACCCTCGCGGCGGGCGGCGTGCTGGTCACCGTTTTCCCCACCAACTCCAACAAGCAGATCGGCTATATTGTCGACGATTCCGAAAGCCGCATCCTGATCGTCTCCAACTATTTTCAGCTCCGGAAGTGCCTCGAATCAAAGGAAGTGCAGCGCCACGCGAAAACGATCGTCATCATCGACCCCATCGCGGACCTGATTCAGGGCGATTCGCGCGTCGTGACGTTCGACGACGTCGTGAATCGCGGAAAGGGCTATGACGATCCCGCCGAGTTGGAACGCCGCGTGCGCGATATCCGCGCCGAGCACACGGCGACGATCATCTACACCTCTGGCACGACGGGGAATCCCAAGGGCGTGATGCTCACGCACGGCAATCTCCTTTCCAACGTGCGCGTGTCGCAGAGCCTGTTCCATCTTCGACCGACCGACGTCGCGCTCTCCCTGCTGCCGCTGTCCCACTCGCTGGAGCGCACCGCGGGGCATTTCGCGATGATGCTGTCGGGCGGAACGATCGCGTACTCCGAGGGAATGGATCATTTCGACGCGGAACTGAAGCAGGTGCGCCCCACCGTGCTCGTCGGCGTGCCGCGCCTGTATGAGAAAATGAAAAGCCGCATCGGGAGATCGTTCGAGGAGCAGCCGTGGACGATCCGTCAGGCATTTCGCCACGCGCTGCGTATCGGACGCGAATCGACGCGGTTCCGGCTGCGCGGAAGGCGGCTTCCGGCGTATCTCGATCTGCAGGCGCAGCTCGCCGAGAGCCTGATCTTCCGCCGCGTGAAGGCCGGTTTCGGCGGACGCCTGCGGTTTGTGATCTCGGGCGGCGCGCCGCTTGCGGTCGAGATCGCGGAATTCTTTTTCGCGCTGGGCGTGCCGCTCTACGAAGGTTACGGCCTCACGGAGGCGAGCCCCGTGGTGTGCGCGAACTGCCCCGGCGCCGTGAAGCTGGGGACGGTGGGGCGACCGATTCCCGGCGTCGAAGTGCTGATCGAGGAGAGCGGCGAAATCCTTGTTCGAGGCCCCAACGTGATGAAAGGCTACTACAAGCTGCCGATGGAAACGGCGCAGGTCGTGCGCGGCGGATGGCTTCACACGGGCGATATCGGCGAACTCGACGCCGAAGGGTTTCTGCGCATCACGGGCCGGCTGAAGGACATCATCATCACCTCGGGCGGCAAGAACATCGCCCCACAGTGCGTCGAGACCCTGCTGGAGATGGAACCGAACATCAAGCAGGTGTGCGTCGTCGGCGATCGGAGGCCGTTTCTGGCGGCGGTGATCGTGCCCGATTTCGTGGAACTGCGCGCGTGGGCGAAGGCGCAGGGGCTCGCGTTTTCGCGCGACCGCGACCTCGTCCGGCACGCCGGCGTCGAATCGTCGATCCAGGCGGCCGTGGACCGTGTCAACGCGCAGCTTTCCTCGTCCGAAGCGGTTCGCAAGTTCATCGTCGCCGATTTCGAGTTCACGCAGGACAACGGCATGCTCACGCCGACGTTCAAGGTGCGCCGCAAGGCCGTCGAGATCCGATTCGCGCACGAAATCGACCAGTTGTACTGACATGGCGCCGGAAGCCCCGCTCATTCGCGCCTTCGTTGCCGTTCCGGTTCCCGAGGACATACGCCGCAAACTCGGCGTCGTCTGCACCGAGACCCTGGGCGATCTGACGCACCTGCGCCCGGTGAACGCTCGCAATATCCACGTCACGCTCAAGTTTCTCGGTGAGATCGGGCGCGATGCGCTGCACGCCGTCGAACGCGCCCTGCACGCCGTCGCCGGGCGTCACACGGCATTCGATTTGCGTGTCGAGGGAGTCCGCACGCTGCCGACGCGCGGCGACCCGCGCGTGGTCTTCGCCGACCTTCTGGGTCCTGTCGATCGACTCGCGCTTCTGGCGCGGGACATCGAAGACGTGGCCGCGCAGGCGGGGATCGCGCGCGAGGACCGGCCATTCACGGCGCACCTCACGCTCGCGCGCATCAAGAGCCCGAAACAGCTCGGCCTGCTCCGCAAACGGATTGAGACCGTGGCGACGCAGTCCTTCGGCGTGCTGCCCGTGCGTGAAATCGTACTGTACCGGTCGGAACTCGATCCGGCGGGCGCGCGATACACGGCTGTCGGCGGCGCGGCGCTGCGCGATCGCTGATCGACCCGACGAGCGATTCTTAGCCGCTACGAGCGATTTATCGCGGCGAGGTGATCGGCGAGCGCCTTGGCCGGCGGCGCGAGCACGA
Organism: Deltaproteobacteria bacterium; assembly: GCA_020845895.1. Lineage (NCBI taxonomy): Bacteria > Pseudomonadati > Myxococcota > Myxococcia > Deltaproteobacteria bacterium. Next base: position 40,109 of record JADLEX010000011.1, read on the forward strand.
TGCGATTCCCGCCGGAGGACGCCGCCGCAAACAGAGCCGCCTCGGCCTGCGAGACGAGTTCCGCGCGATCGCGGTAGTGGTTGTCGCCCGGATGAAAGTGGGCGATTCCGAACGAAAGCGTGATCTTGAACTCGATGGATGCCGCCCGCACCTTGCGTCCCTCGATCGTCGTGCGAATTCTCTCGGCGTACTCGCGCGCATCGGGCGACGTATTCTCGGGCTGAACGATGAAAAACTCCCCCGGAGAAAACTGCCCGAGCAGATCGTACACGCGCTTGCGCGTGGACAGCGCCTTGGCGACAACGCTCACGACCTTGAGGCGCGTGTCCTCGCCCGCCATCTGATCGAGCGCCTGGGCGCGGTCGACGCCGCACAGCAACAACGCAAAAGGGCGGCCCGTGCGGATCGATCGGCCGATCTCGGCCTCGACGAACAGGTCGAGCATCTTGCGAATGAAGATCCCGGTCCCCGTCGTGAGCACGTGCTCGGCGCGGATTCGTCGGTTGAGCGCTTCGAGATAATCCACCTGCGCACGCAGTTCGTCGATCTCCCGCCGCGGATCGCCCGGCGCGACGGGTGCGGGCGCACTCGCCGAACTGGGGATGGGTTCGGCGAAAAACAGCGCACCGTCCGGCGTCGAAACGAGGATCGCCATGACGCGCGATTCGCGCTCGTTCGAACGCCAGGTGTAGACGCCGCGCTCCAGCGAACGCGACGCGCGCACCTCCTCGATTGTGTCGGGCTTGATCGAAGGCAGAAACTCGACGACGGATCTGCCACTCAGTTGGTCGAGGGGACTGCCGGCCAGTTCCGCGAGTCCCCGCGAGGCGCGCACGATGCGCAAGGACGCGTCGAGCTGGGCCGCGACCGTGCGGGATACGGACCAGATCAGTTCGTCCAGCACTGCGTCGCGATCGGCCAACGGACCTCCCCGGGGTTACGAACCCTGCGTGACGGACTCCCTGCCCATGGTCTTCGCGGCCTCGGGCGCGGCGTTCTTCTCGGCGGCCGGGACCGCTTCGCCGGGACCGAGGGTCTTCTCGGCGGCCACCGTTTCGGGCTTCACGAGACCGAGTTCGATCTCGAACTGCCGCAGCGTTTCGTTGGCCTGGAGTTTTTCGGCTTCCTTTTCGATTTCAAACTCTTCGGCGCCGACGTGGTCGAGCGCCAGTTCGAGCCGCGCCTGCGACTGGGCAGCGCGCTCCTCGATCTTGCGGATCATCTCGTCGTGCGTCTGATCGATGCTTCCGACCTCGAAGGTCTGCATGGTGTGAGCGACGCGGTTCTGCCACTCGGTCTGTTTCGCGACGCTGATAGCGCGCAGGGCTTCCTTGATCTTGCGGTCGCGTTCGGCCAGGAACGCATTCTTGACCCGCTGCGCCTTTTCGAACGCCTTTTCAGAGATTTCGGCGTTGGTATTTGCCGAGGCGAGATCCTTTTGGACCTGCTCCAGCGTGGTCGCGAAATTGAGCGCCATGTCGCGCTTGTCGGCGAGCAGGGCCGCCTTGATCTTGCCTTTGAGCTGCTTTTCCTGCTCGACGAGCGAATCGCGCTGCTTTTGCGCCAGCACGACGTTGGCTTTGACCATGGCGATATTTTCGTTCATCACGGGAATCTGGTCGTTCAGATCCCGGATATTTTGTTGCAGAATCTTCTCGGGATCTTCGAGCGAATCGACCGCGCCGCCGAACGTGGCGCGCAGCCATCGCATGAGCCGTTTGAACATGATGGTCTCCCGTCGAACGACGCAATGGTGAACCAGACTGATACATAGCCCTCGGTTACGAGGCGGGTCAAGCCGGTCGAGCGACGAAATCCGGTCGGATTTAACCGACGACGCGGCGGCGGTGTCGAAGAGCAGGACGACCGTGTTCAAAACCGCAACGAAGAGACGGGACGACACCATGGCCCGGCCGGCCCGGACGGGCGATCTGGAAAATCTGGCCGACCGGGAACTGGTTCGGGCGTTCGTGGCGGGCGAGGTGGCCGCGTTCGAGGAGATCATGAAACGCCACCGGCGCATGGTATATTTCGCGGCACTGCGCGTCGCGGGCACGCACCACGACGCCGACGAGGCGGCCCAAAAGACCTTCATCGCGGTATACCGGAACCTGAGCCGGTTCGAACAAGCGAGCGCGCTGAAGACCTGGATTTTCCGCATTGCGCTCAACACCGCGAAGAATCAGGTGCGGGACCGGTCGCGGCGGGAGGGCGACGAACTGGGAGACCGTCACGCGGACGGGGCCGCGGGTGCGCCGGAACGCATGGAGGCCGAAGAGCGGCGGCAACAGGTGCGGCAGGCGGTGGCCGCGCTCCCGCCCCGCCAGCGCGAGGTGGTGGAGCTGCGCGTCGATCACGAACTGCCGTATGCCGAGATCGCCGAGGTGCTCGGGTGCAGCGTGAACACGGCGAAGGTGAATTTTCACCATGCCGTCAAGGCCCTTCGGCGAAAACTCGCCGAGGGCGATTGAAATCGGGACGAAGTCATGCGGAATCGAGATGAGGACATTCGGGACGAGCCGGTGGGCCAAGAGGACCTCGACGGACTCGACGAGGCGGAACGGGCGCTGCTGAAGGATCTGTCGCCGGACGCGCTGCCCGACCCCGGCGAGGCGTACTTCGCGGCGCTCGGTGCTCGGGTCATGAATCGCATCGCCGCGATCGACGATCACGACGCGTCCTTGAACGCGCGGCCCTCGTGGCGGCAGGGGTTCTTCGACGCTTTGAGAGTCCGGCCGATGGCGTTTGGAATTCCGGCTGCGGTCGCCGTCGCCCTGGTGGCGGTGCTCGTGGTGCGCCCCACCTCGCGCATCCCCGGGCTCGACTGGGAGGCGCTCGACACGAACGCGGTCGCCGCGGAGGCGAAGCGGCTCGACCCATCCCGCGCGCTGATGATGCCGAGCGATCTCGACGCGTCGGGGACGGGTGAACCGGCCGCCGAACTCGAGGATTCCGCACTCGACATCACGTTCGATTTCGACGACATCGACGCGACGGTCGCGGGCGTCGCGCCGCCGTTCGTACCGGTAACGGACCTGTCGGGTGCGGCGCTCTCCGACGAGGAACTGACGGAATTGCGCACGCGCGTGAGCGAGGCGCTGGATTCGCTGAAAATCTGACATCGATCTTTCAGGCGAGGAGACGACGATGAGAACGAAATCGAAATTTCTGGCGGGCGCTCTGATGGGAATCGTGGCGCTGGTGTTCGCGGCGAACGCGGCGGTCGCGCAGGACGATGGCGAGGATCGCGATCGCGTCTGGAAGCAGATGGAGACCATGCGGATCCTGAAGCTCACCGAGGTGCTGGAGCCCAGCGACGAGCAACTCGCGAAGATCATCCCCGTCGTGAAATCGTATGCCGAGGCGCAGCGGACGAAGATGGCCGAGCGTGATGCGATCCTTCGGGAGTTGGAAGGGATGGGAAAGACGGGCGCGAGCCCCGAATCCACTGCGGTTCGGGCGAACATCAAAAAAATTCTGGAGATCGAAAACGCCATGATGGGCGTTCGGCGCACGCACTACGATCAGATGGAAAAACTGCTCGACGCCCGCCAGATGGCCCGCTACATGCTCTTCGAAGTGCGCTTTCACGACGAGGTGCAGGGATTCATGAGCGACCTGAAGCGTCGCCACGATCGACGAATGCGCCGTTACATGCGCGGCGGACCGGGCGGGGACGGCGAAGGGTCGCCCGACGGCGCTCCCCCACCCGAACCGAAGTGAGTCAGCGCCGCCTTCGGAGCCGGTCGACGAATCTTGCCAAGTCCGCGAAAAAAGGCGAAATTCGGTCGCGTGATCGGCACCACCTTGCAGGCACATCTTTTCGTCGTCATTGAGGCGTGATGGACAAGGTTCTCGAGCAGCTCGAATTCTCGTTCTGGGACCGGCTTGCCATGGGCCGGGTCGAGCCGTTCGGGATGCATTTGTTCGAGCTCATCCACGTCGTTCTCTTCGCGGTGATCGTGCTCTGGATGCTCAAGGTCATCCTGAACACGCTCGTGCTGCTCAAGAGGCCGTCGAAATCCGACTTGCTCAACCTGCCTTCGTCGCTGCGCGTCGAGCGCGTGCAGTGCTCCAGTTGCCAATGGATCGGCCACTTGCCGCTTCGCGGTCGCAAGTGTCCGTCGTGCGGCGGCGACAGCTTCGTCGCCCCGTAATCTCCGTCAAAACTCCACGCGGATGTACACGGCCTGCGGCACGAGCTGGTAGGTTTCGTAAAAGGTCTCCAAATCCAGATTCTCCGCATCGAGGACAAACTCACTCGCCGTGGGGTCCGTGGACCACAAATCGGGCTGCTCGCCGAACGTGGAATTGAGCGTCCCGGCGCGAAAGTCGCGTCCCAAAACGAGCGATCCGCGAAATCGGTTGCTCTCAACGCCGAGAATTGGGGCGCCGCCGGAAATCGGCCGAAAGAAAAAGTCGCTGGAAAGCGCCGGCTCCGCCGGTTCGTTGGTCGGTTCCGCGGCGCTCGCGGGGATGGGGGGCGCGTCGAATCGGTCACCGCCCGAAAAACTCCAACGGAGAAATTTTTCGAAGGAGGACTGCGAGTCGAGAATCGGTCCGCTCCACGAACGCGGCAGAATCCCGATAAATTTTTTCGTGACCGCGAACAGCCGAATCGGTTTTTCCTCTTCCTTTTCGTTCGCCTCGCCATCGTCCGCTTTCGAGTTCGAGGCGAACGCGATGATCGCGAGAGTGCCGAGCGCAAGGACCACAATTCGAAGAGAGCGCGTCGTCATGCGGCTTCAGCTCGGCTCGTTCGTTCGGCCCGTCGATCCAGCTCGCATTGTCCCGAATCCGAGCCCGATCCGGCCACGTCTTGACGCGATCAGGGCTCGTCGACCTCGATCTCGATATCGATCTCGGGCGGCTTGGGAATGTCCGAAGGCCAATGGAAGTGGAACAGGGATTCGAGCTGCTTGATGTAGTCGGCGAACCGCTCGGCGTCGCCGGATCGGAACGAAATGATCTTCACGCCCGCGCCGTATGGATGATCGAAATCGTCGGCGTCGCATTCGAAACTGGTGACGACTTCGACGAGGCAGCGCAGCGGATCGAGCAGTCCCGAGCCCTGCAAATCGACCTCGTACTGCGCGCCGACCGGAAGCGGCGAACCGGTGCGGATGTACAGCCCTTCGGCGGAGATGTCCTGTGTGGCCGCGTCGAGCAGATCCATCACGTCGTCGTTCGACACGACGAGCGAGTCCGCGAAGCGCCGGTGCGCGCGGCGTTCGTACTCGCGGCGCATCAGCGATTCGATGTAGGCGCCATACTCTTCCGGGGGATTATTGAGACGCACCCCCAGATGCCAGCGGTTCCGGGAGAGCTTGGGCAATTCGCGACGCCACACGAGATGACCGGCGAGCTTGAGCGTCTTGTGCTCGGGGACGTTGAGGGAAATCGCGAGCGCGTCGCCCAGCGCGATGTCGCGATTGCAGGTCATCCCCATGCCGCCTTTCGCGACGTCCACGATGAACCCGAGAAACTGGACATATCCATGCTGGACGACGGCCAGGAGGTTCTTGGACACGCGAACCTGACGACGATGATCGGAGCCGGACATCGACAACCTCAACGAAAAAGCAATGGCGATTGCTTAACCCAAGCGACCGGTGGTGGCAAGAACGGACGGCGTCCGTCCGGAACAACCCCGCGTTTTGATCGGGCGTTCGGATTTGAACGGATCTTCAAAAAGTCTTTACAGATCCGGGCAAGTCTCCGAATATGCCCATTCCGAACCGGCGGGCTGCCGGTTCGCGGATCGACGGGTCCTACGAGATGCCCAAGACCACGTTCGGCCAGTTGCCCGATCGGCAGAAGAAGAAAATCGTGCGGGTCTGCACGCGACTGTTCGCCACGCACGGCTACGCCCACACCAGCCTGAAGATGATCAACAAGGACCTGCGCGTCGCCGACGGCTATCTCTACTACTACTTCGACGGCAAGGAAGACCTGACGAAGTGGGTCATCGATCGCGGTTTGGAGATCGCGCAGGAGCACTTCGAAAAGCACGTCACCGAAAAAAAGCCGGAAGGTCTTTACGAATTCTACAAGCTCGCCGTGCTGCAGGGCGTCCGGTTCATCCGCGACTTTCCGGACCTCTACGGGGCGTATTCGCAACTCGTGAACGAGCCGAATTTGCCGCTCGCGGACTGGCTGGCCGAGAAGATCGCGTGGATCGACGGCTACTATCGGGAAGCGATTGATCGTGAAGTCGAACAGGGTCGCGTGCGCTCCGACCTCCCGCCCAATCTGGTCGTGATGCTTCTCGACGTGGTCAACACGCGAATCCAGGAATTCGTCTTTCGGCCCGAACTCGACCCCCTCGGCGTGGCCTCGATGGAAGAAGACGCGCTCGCGGAACTGGTTGACAAACTGATCGCCGTTTTCCGGCGCGGCCTGCGCCCCGCGTCGGGTGCGTGAACGATCCAAGGCCGTGGAAAAACGGGCGTTTCGAAGGCGCTTCCAAAGGTTGACGCTCGTAGGGAAACCACGTTAAATCACGCGGGCGCAACGGGTGCGCGTTTCGCGCCGTCGCCCGCTCAACGTCGGCATGAGACCCGGTGATCGGTATGAGTTTCGGTGGGAAATGAGTCCGCTCCGGTCGGACGAGGGGGATTCCGTGGCTTTTCGTATCGAGAAATGCGTGTCGTTCCGCGTGACGCTCGCCGCGATCATCGTGGCGGTCGCGGCGGTGTGCGTTCTTTCCGTAACCGCCGACACCGCCGAGGCGCAGGTTCTGAACCCGAATCGTCACGTCTACGACAAAAACATCTACTACTTCCAGCCGCCGTCGGACGGCAGCGGTCTGATCGTCACATGGGGTTCGGAACCGATCGGCAACTTCGGCATCCACGCGGGCGCAATGGTCGACTACGCGCACCGGCCGATGGAATACACGGACCCGCAGGACAAGGTGAAAACCGTCATCTACAACCAGACGGCGGTCAACGGGATGTTCGGCGTCGGCCTGTGGCACGCGATCAACGTCAGCGGGGCGTTTGTGCAGGTGCCGTCGCGATCATTCAATTCGCGCTACCAGGACATCTACGAGTGGAAGGAAGCCGTTACGGGCGACGCCCGCGTCGCGGCCAAATACATGTTGTTCAACCGGCGCGAGGACGGCATGGGCATCGCCCTCGTCGGCGAACTCGGAATCCCGACGGGCGAGGAAGAAAACTTCGTCTCCGACGAGCAGATGACCTTCCTGCCGCGCCTCGTCATCGACTGGGGCAACGAGTGGTACACGCTCGCCCTCAACGGCGGCTACAAGCTTTACACGGAAGAGATCGACGGCGGCCTCTTCCGGATTCCGACCGGCAACGAATTCGTGGGCAGCGCGGGCGTGACCTTCCGCATGTTCCGGGTGCTGGAGCTCGTCGGCGACTACCAGATGCGCATGTACGAGGGCGAGAGCGACATGTCGAAGGCTTATATGGAAGCTTTCGGAGCGATCCGTACCACGTTTTTCGTGAACAACCCGCTGCGCTTCACCTTCGGCGGATCGGCGGGGCTCACGGACGGCGTCGGCACGCCGATTTCGCGCGTGTACGGCGGATTCAGCTTCTTCTTCCGGGAAATCGGCAGGCCGCGCTGACGCGATCCCAAGTCCGCGAGTCAAGAAGCCCCGGCGACGGATCGTCGGGGCTTTTTACATGCGCTCACGCAATGTTTCGAGCCCGGCGAGTAGCCGCGTGGCGCCGACCTCGAATCCCTTGTACAGCGCGGCGGTCTGCTTGAGGTTCATGATCGCCTGATTCTCGCGCGAGAGCCCGTCGTATTCGAAGACGGTGTTCGTGAGCAACAGGGATGTGTTGCACAGCGGCGTGAGCAGCGCGTCGAGTTCGCGCGCGACGGGAAGCGCCACCCGGTCGGCCCGCTCGCAAGCGGCGAGTGCCGCCTCGATCGCTCCAACGCGTTTGGCGGGTTTCTTCAGGCGGGACGACGTCTTTTCGAGCACGGCCAACAAATCCGTCGAAGCCTTCAGGAGATCGCGCGTTCGTTCGATTGCGTGCCCGAGGCGCCCGAGAAACGCCTCTTCGTCGAAGGACTTCGCCGCGGCCAGCGATGCGATGCGATCGGTGAGATTTGCGTCCAGGGTGGGGAGCGTCGCGAGCACGTCGGCCAGAGGACGGTGGACGAAGCCCGCGATGTGCGCTCCGCCCTCGGTGCAGTTGTAGGCGGTGCGCCCAAGGCTCGTCACGGCCGAGACATTTTTCTCGAACCACATGAGGTAGTTGCGAAAATTCGCCCGCGTGAGAACGCGCTCGCCGTGCCAACCGGGAATCCAGGAGAATCCCCGACGCGACAACTCTTCATCGTCGTTCAGCGACTCGCGCACCGCGTCGGGCACGTCCTGGCCGGGCAGGGCGCCGACGCCCGTCGCGTGCATCGCCCCGTCCGGAGAAAATGCGAGATCCTGTCCAACGAGGATGACGGGGTCGCACCCCAGATGCGCGGCGAAAGAGAACGCAGTCGTCGCCACGGACCCGCCGACCGCGATCTCGTCTCCCTTTCGTTCGACGGCCTCGGTAAGCCAGCCGAAACTCGCCGGCCGCCCCGTGTACCCGAACTTCGCGCGAAACGGCAGCTCCCAGAGCGCGGGGAAGGAATTCAGGTTCAGGACTCCGAAGGTCTTCGGAAGAAATTCGACGCCCTCGAACTGAAAACGAATGTCGTTGCTCTCAAGGGCGACCGCGAAGTCGGCAACGATTCCGAGGCGGTCGAGCTTTTTCAACGCCGTGCCCACCGCGATCACCAACACGCGGTCGCGGTGGGCGGCCAGATGCGTGATGTTGTGGTCGAGCGATGGTCCCGCCGCGACGATCACCGCCGGGATGCCGCCGAACCGGTCGAAGAGTCGTGCGACGCCGGCGCTGCGTGCGTATGTCGGGAAATTGCGCACGGCATAGTCGAACCAAGTCCCCATCTTCACGAGCATCGTTTGCGAAAGCAAAAATGAATCGTTGACGAGCGTATTGATGCGCGCCTGAAAGTCCGCGTATGCCTCGGGATACGCCTTGGGATAGGCCGGCGCGGGGATGACCGCGAGATTCGGCTCCATCCGTTCGCGAAAATTCATCTGAAAGTAGAACTTGTCCAGGCGCGTCGTGAATCGGATACGTCCGCTTCGCGCCGATTCGACGAAGTCGTTCGTCCCGAGCGTGGCGGACAACACCCGTGCGTCGGGTTCGTAAACGTACACCTGCTCGAATCCCGCATCGAGCGCCGCCCGTGCGAGATAACCGCCCGCACTGCCGAAGACCGCGCAGATGGGCGCGATGTCGCCGCTGATGCCGGCGCGGTACTGTCCGATCGCCGTTTCGGCTTCACGTCGCGGCTCGTATCGGCTGCACAGCCAACGCCCCGACGCGACAACCGAATCTTGGCCCGACCGCGTGGGGACGAGACGGACGTCGTCATCGGGAGGCGCCAAAGCGCGAAGGTGATCCGCGGTCACGATATCCGCGGCTACGAGCGCATCGAGATTGCGTCGAAACAATCCGTGGTCGAAATACGCGGTCGGGCCCGAGCCGGGTGCGTCGTTCACGCCTGGGGCGGAAGGTTCCGCCATTCGTCCTCCGGGAAAAGGTCCGTCAGGGCAAACATCATAACGCCGGGATCCAAGCGCGCCATAGATGGGGGAGAATCCGGAAGATTCGTGATCGCCAACGACGCGCGGTCGTTGCTTTTCGGCTCAAGCTTTGGAACTATACTTCCGATAAACCGGTTTGGGAGACCATAGCCGGACAAGGAGGTGGGCTATGATGATCGATAAAGTGAGCATGGTCACACCTTTGAGCCGGGCGCAACACTTCGGGCCGAAAAGTGCCGAAGACAAGGATGCGACCGAGGAGCAGGTGAAAGATGCGGTAAAACCGGCCGCGTCGGAGCCAAAACCGGAGACTCGGGGCGAGTCGGACGTGAAAAACGTCGAATTCGCGGTCGGCGATCTCGCGGTTTCGTTCGAGATGGATCGGGAGATCAACCGCGTGGTCGTGACCGTGACCGACAAGGAGAGCGGAGAGGTGATCCGCGAAATTCCCGAGGAAGAGGTTCGGGAACTGGCGAAGCACCTCGCCGAGGTTTCGGGAAAACTGCTGAACCGGACGGTCTGAGCGCGAACCGTTATGCCTGAACGCGAACCGTTGTGTCTGAGCGCGAACCGTTGTGAGGGATGAACGGTCGGCTCGCAGTGATGAGCGGATCACCGAGAAGGACGCGCAGCCCGCGTTGCGGGAAACGCGAAACAGCGGCACGGACGCCTGACCGGGAAAGAGGACGCCAATGTCGGGAGTGGGACTCGTCAGCGGGATCGACACCGCGACCCTGATTGCGCAGTTGATGGCCGTCGAGCGCAAGCCGCTCGTACGCCTCGAAAAAGCCAAGTCCAATCGCGAGGCGCAGCTCACGGTCCTGTCTGACCTTCGGACAAAGCTCGACAGCCTGCGCTCCAAGGTCACGTCGCTCAAAAGCGCCACCGCGTTTTCCAAGATCAACGCGAGCAGCTCCGACGAGGATCTCGTCACGATCAGCGCGACGGGTGCGGCGAGGACCGGCAGCCACACGATCAAGGTCGAGCAACTCGCGCAGGCGCACCAGAGCGTGAGCCAGGGGTTCGCGTCGTTCTCCGCCGCGATCGGGCAGGGGACCTTCCGCGTCAGCATCGAAGGCGAGGACCACGACATCACGGTCAACTCGTCCAATGCGACGCTGTCAGGCCTTCGCGACGCCATTAACGCGGCGGATTTCGGAGTCACCGCGTCGATCGTCAACGACGGCGGCGCAAATCCGTATCGACTCGTGCTCGCGTCGGACGAATCCGGCACCGAATACGCGCATGCGATCAGCCTGGTCGGATGGAGCGGCACGAGCCCGACGTTCACCGACGGGCTTGCGGGAGCCCCCGGTCAGCAGGCGCAAAACGCCCTGTTCGAATTCGACGGTCTCGATGTCGTGAAGTCGTCGAACGAGGTCGACGATCTGATCGAGGGCGTCACGGTCTTTTTACACGACATCGACACCGAGAAAACCGTCAATCTGCGCTTCACGAGCAACACCAGCGCGGTCAAAAAGAGCATCGAGGATTTCGTTTCGGCCTACAACGAAACCGTGACCTACCTCGACGGCAAACTCGGCACGGATTCGATGAAGGGAGATTTCACCCTTCGCCGCATCAAGAGCGAGCTGTCGTCGATCATTTCGAACGGCAATCCGAACACCGGCACGGACTACAAGCTGATGTCGCAGATCGGCGTCAGCCAATCGAGCGGCAAGCTGGTGATCGACGACGAGGATCTTCAGGAAGCGCTCGAAGACCACTTCGACGAGGTCGTGAAAATCTTCACGACGCAGGGCACGGCCACCGACTCCAAGGTCGGCTACGTCAACAGCACGTCAAAGACCGCCGCCGGCACGTACGGCGTGGTCATCACCGGCGTGGGAGCGAACCTCGCCGGCACGATCGGCGGGTACGCGACAACCCGTTATTCCGAAAACCTGCTGATCGGCGCGACCGGCACGCCGGTCGAAGGACTGATGGTCCGGTTCGATGGCGACACGCCGGGAACCTACGGAAACATCACCGTCGGCGTCGGCGTGATGGAGTCGCTGGAGCGCCGGCTTTCGAGTTACACGTCGTATGCCGACGGACTGCTGAAAA